>NZ_JBHLUB010000002.1:0-94080 GCF_042434215.1 Micrococcoides hystricis
GCGGCACCGCCCTGGGCTTCAGAAACCTCACCCACTACATCACCAGAGCACTGCTCGACACCGGCGGATTCCGAACCCAACTACACGCATTTTTACGATGAGCCAATTAATCGGTCGCGCCACCGCCTTCCGGGCTGTGCTCACTGACCCGATCACTGGTTACCCCCTCGGCGTCGGACGCAAGAGCTACCGCGTTCCCGCCCATATCCGGGAGCTGATCATGCTTCGCGACCAGCAGTGCCGACATCCGGGTTGTGAACGGCCCGCTGCCGCAGCGGAAATGGATCACGTCGACCCGTGGGCCAATGGTGGTCATACCGGGTACGCAGAGATGGTGGCCAAATGCCCCGAGCATCATCGCGGCAAAACGGCGGGTTGGTATCGAGATCAGTTTGAGCCCGAGGCCGGAGATGGTTCTTTGACGTTCGAAGACCCCCGCAGCGGACAGCGACGAACCAGTACGCCGCCTTTCCCCATGGACCCGAAAGCGTGGGAAGCCTACCGTGTTGAAAACACAGTCGAGCCACCCTTCTAATCAAGGAAAGGAACGGGCCAAGCTCGGTCAGTGTCCCAAGATCTGCTGGGCACGGCGCCGTAGCTCCGCTAGATAACCGACGTTCCCGTGCTGACGCGCCGCCTCCATATTGGGCGACTCAATACTGATCGGAGTCTGCTCCGGCAGCAACCGCACGATTCCTGAAATATCGACGATGCCGGTGCCCGGCAACGGGCGCTCGAACCGGGCCTCGCGCTCGAAGAACTCGGGATCCTCGGCCGGAGCATCCAGCACCGCCATATCGCACAGCTGGAAGACACCGGTGTGGTCTGCGACGGCTAGGACATCTGCGGCGGCTCGTTCACGCAACTGCTCCACCGTGTCACCAGAGGTGTCAGCAGATATGTCATCGGCGGCACGCACCGCGAACCGGTACAACTGCAGCGCGTCCAACAAGATGCCCGTATTCGGCAGGTTCTGCGCGAGTTGGGCCATCTCCTGGTAATCCACCGTGGAGTAGAACTTGATGGGTTCTAACAAGACCCTGATTTCAGCCTCGCCGGCGGCGGCGTCCAGCGCAGCCACCTGTTCGGCGAACAGCTCCCGGTCCTCATGCTTGCAGCCGGCGTTCAAGTACTTGGCACCCAGCTCGACGGCGGTCTCAACCATCCACCGCCAGTGTTCGGGCCGCGTCTTGGCGGTGAAGGTGACGAACTCCAGATCCAAGACAGAAAGCCCGCGATCCGCCAAGACCTGCTTGGTCTGGGCCAGCTCCGGGCTGCCGGGCAGCAGCCGGAACGGTTCCCCGGCACGACTGGTCGCGATCCGCAGCGAGACGGATTCGTAGCCGGCATCGGCCGCGGCCGCAGCGAACTGGGCCGGCAGCAAGGCCGGCAGCGTGGAGTTCATGACGGCCAACTGGTGTGTCACGGGTGTGCGCCCCTACTCCAGCAGCAGTGCCGGCTCTTCCATGATGGCGGCGACGTCGGCCATGAAGCGGGCGGACAGGTCCCCATCCACCACGCGGTGGTCAAAGGAGCCACCAAGGGTGGTGATCCAACGCGGGATGACCTCCCCGGAAACCACCCACGGCTTCTGCTTGATGGTACCGAAGGCCACAATAGCGACCTCGCCCTTGTTGATGATCGGGGTACCGATGTCGATCCCGAGCGCACCGATGTTGGTGATGGAGATCGTGCCATCGGACATCTCCGCCGGCTGGGTCTTCCCGTCCCGGGCCCGGCGCGCGAGGTTGTTCAGCTCGATGGCCAGTTCCTTCAGGGAAAGCTCGTGCGCGTTCTTGATGTTCGGCACCAGCAGACCCCGCGGGGTAGCGGCCGCGATGCCGAGGTTCATGTAGCGCTTGACGAGGATCTCCTCGTCGGTCCAGGAGGCATTCACGTGCGGGTTGCGCGCGGCCGCCCAAATCACGGCCTTGGCCAAAATCAGCAGCGGGGTGACCTTGACGCCCTCGAAGTCCTTGGACTCTTTCAGGCGTTGGACAAACTCCATGGTGCGGGAAGCATCCACGTCGACGAAGATGGACACGTGTGGGGCGCTGAACGCCGAATCCGCCACGGCCTTGGCGGTCGCTTTGCGCACGCCCTTGACCGGTACCCGCTCCACGCGCTGATCTTGACCGGCGGTCTCCGGCATCCAGAAGGTGGGGGCCGCCTCCAAATTGCGGTCCCGCTCCAGCAGGTAGTTTTCCACGTCCTCGCGGGTGACCTCGCCCCGGGCACCGGTGCCGGTCACGTCCGCGATGTTGATGCCCAGTTCCTTGGCAATCCGGCGTACCGGGGGCTTGGCCATGACTTTGCCCCAGAGCGCGGCGACCCGGCCGGGCACAAAGTTGGCCCGGTCATCGGTGGTCACCAGGGTTGGGTCTTGCAGCGGAAGATGCGCGGTGGCCTGAGCTTTTTGGCTTGCGTCCCGCTTCGGACTGGCAGCCCCGGCAGCGGGCCGGTTGCGGCGGCGACGGCGTTTGACGGCGTCCGCCTTGGGGCCGGATCCGACGAGCGCCTGGCCCTGCGGTTGGGCGTCTTCGGCCACCGCTTCTGCCTCGGCGGGGCCGGTTGCGGCCGCCACGTCGTCCCCTGGAACCGGCAATTCGATCTGGTTGTCCTCGGCGGCACCGGTCGCAATCCGGATGATGGGGGAACCGACATCGACGGTCTCACCCTCGGACACCAGCAACGCGTCCACGGTCCCGGCGTACGGGGAGGGTAGTTCCACCAAGGACTTGGCGGTCTCGATCTCCACCAGCACCTGGTTCAGGGTCACGGTGTCACCACGGGAGACCTTCCAAGAGACGATCTCCGCCTCGGTCAGGCCTTCTCCCACATCGGGCAGGTTAAAGGTTTGCACTCTTGCTTCTCACTTCTGCGGCGGTCGGAGCTGTTTGCACGTCGCTTCTAGTAGCTGAAGACACGGTCTAGGGCCTCCAGCATGCGGTCGATGTCCGGTAGGTACTGGTCCTCGATGGCCGCGGCCGGGTACGGCATGTGGAAGCCGCCCACCCGGACGATGGGGGCTTCGAGGGCGAGGAAGAGTTCTTCGGTCAGCCGGGAGGCGATCTCGCCGCCGATGCCGCCGAAGGTCGGGGCCTCGTGCGCCACGATCATGCGGCCGGTCTTCTCCACGGAGTGAGCCAGGGTGACGTAGTCCACCGGGGAGATGCTGCGTAAGTCAATGACCTCCACGGATTTATTCTCTTCCTCGGCGGCCAGCGCTGCGGCCAACGCCACCGGCACCAGCGGGCCGTAGCAGGCGATAGTCGCGTCGGTGCCTTCCCGAACCACTTGGGCGGCCTCTCGGGGCAGTTCCGGGGAGGCAAGATTGACCTTGCCTTTGAGCCAGTAGCGGCGCTTGGGCTCGAAAATGATGACCGGGTCCGCGGACTGGATGGCCTGCCGGGTCAGCCAGTAGGCGTCATGCGCGTTGGACGGGGTCAGGATGCGCAGCCCAGCGGTGTGCGCGAACAAGGCTTCCGGGGACTCGGAGTGGTGCTCCACGGAACCGATGCCACCGCCGTACGGGATCCGGATGGTCACCGGCGCGGTGATTTTGCCGCCGCTGCGGGAGTGCATCTTGGCCAACTGGGTGGTGATCTGGTTGAAGGCGGGGAACACGAACCCGTCAAACTGGATCTCCAACACCGGTTTGTAGCCGCGGATGGCCAACCCGATGCCGGTGCCGACGATGCCGGACTCAGCCAGCGGGGAGTCGACCACGCGCAGCGGTCCGAAGTCGGCCTTCAAGCCCTCGGTGATGCGGTAGACACCGCCGAGCGAGCCGATATCCTCGCCCATTAGCATGACTTTTTCGTCGCTTTCCAACTCGTGGCGCAGCGCCAAGTTGATGGCCTTGGCGACGGTCAGCTCCACCACGTCTTCGGCGTGGGAGTTCTGGGCGGAGGTTGGTTTCGCGGTGTGCTGTGTGTTGGTATTCATCTCTTAGGCCTGCCCCTCAGCGTCGCTGCCGCCGGATTCTTCATCGGCGAAGGAGGCCTGATACTCCAGATGCCAGCGCTTTTCTTGTTCGATCAGTGCGTGCGGCTCGGCGTAAACCTGATCGAAGTAGGTTGCCATCGACTCTGGTTTGGCGGCCAGTGCCGCTTCGCGCAGCGCCATGGCTGCCTCTTCGGCCTCGTCCTGGAACTTTTGCACGTCCTCATCGGTCAGCAGACCTTCTGCCCGCAGGTATTTCTCGTAGCGGGCGATGGGGCACTTGGTGGACCAGTCGACTTCTTCGTCCTTGGTCCGGTATTTGGTGGGGTCATCCGCCGTGGTGTGGGCGCCCATGCGGTAGGTGTAGGACTCCAGCAGCACCGGCCCGTTGCCGGTGCGGGCCTGTTCGGCGGCGTAGCGGCCGACGGCGTAGGCGGCGAGGGCGTCGTTACCGTCAAAACGGATCCCCTCGAACCCGTAGCCCTTGGCGCGCAACGCAAACGGGAAGCGGGACTGGGTATCCGCCGGCACGGAGATGGCCCACTGGTTGTTCTGCAGGAAGAAGATGATCGGCAGTTTGTACGAAGAGGCGAAGACCATGGATTCGTGGACATCGCCCTCGGAGGACGCGCCATCACCAAAACAGGCCACCGAGATGGTGCCCTCGGACGCGAGCTTGTCCGCGTCCCAGTCTTGCTGGTCCCGGGCAATGCCCATCGCGTAGCCGGTGGCGTGCAGGGATTGGGCGGCCAGCACCAGCGTGTAGATCTGGAAGTTGTGCGCGGCCGAGTCCCAGCCGCCGTGGGCGACGCCACGGAACAGGCGCATCAGCGCACCCATGTCCACGCCACGGGCGTGGGCCATGGTGTGCTCCCGGTAGGTCGGGAAAATGTAGTCCCGGTCCTCTAGTGCCGCGACCAGTCCCGCCTGACCGGCCTCCTGGCCCTGGCCCGGCGCCCAGAGCACCAGCTGACCCTGCCGCTGCAAAGAGGTAGCTTCCTGGTCCAATCGCCGCGGAATGACCATGTTGCGGTAGAGCTGGATCTTACCGGCATCGTCGAGCCCCTCAAGATAGGGGGAGAAACGGTCATCGGCGGTGTAGGTGCCGTCCTCGCTGAGCAGCTGCACCATGGGCACAGTCTGTTCCAGCTCGGGTCGGGGCGCCACGTTGTTGGGCTCAGAACTTGCGGGCACTCAGGCTCCTTTGTAGGCGGCAGAGATTTAACCTTCTCTTCAGCGTATCGGGCTTCGCCTGCCAAAGTCGGAACATTTTGGTTTCAGGATTGTTCCGTCGATTTTGTGACTTCCTTACAAAATCGCGCTTTTCGATGCGCACTAGCCCCTCTTCGGACCCAGCCGCTGCGGGCACGCGGGTTTAGTCTGCGGCTAGGAAGTCGCGGTTATCCGCGCACAGTTGCAGGAAGCGGTCGTTGGCTTCGACCTCACCAATGGAGACCCGCAATCCTTCATCGCCGAAGGCGCGTAGAGACAGCGCAACTTCGTCGGCCTTGGCCGCGAACTCCTGGGTGCGCTCCCCCATCGGCAACCAGACGAAGTTGGCGTGCGATTCGGGGATATCCCAACCCAGCTCCGCAAGACCGGCCTGAACACGATCGCGTTCGGCGACCACCTGATTGACCCGTTCCATGACCTCTTCGATGGCATCTAGGGAGGCGATGGCGGCGTTGGACGCCACGGTGGAGACGGCAAACGGGGTCTGGATGACCCGCAGGTATTGGGTCAGGTCCGGGTTCGACAGGCTGTAGCCGACGCGCAGGTTGGCCAGCCCATGTGCCTTGGAGAAAGTCCGCAGTGCGACCAGATTCGGGTACTTGCGGTACATTTCCACGCCCTCGACGGCGTTCTCGTCGCGGATGAACTCCAGGTAGGCCTCATCGAGGATGACGAGCACGTGGTTGGGGACCTTGGCCATGAAGTCCTCGACCTCGGCGGTGGTCAGCACCGGCCCGGTCGGGTTGTTCGGGGTGCACAGGATGATGACCCGGGTGCGCTCATTGATGGCGGCGGCCATGGCGTCCAAGTCGTGGCGGTGGTCCGGGAGCAACGGGATCTGGACATCTTGGGCGCCGGCGGTGCGGACCACGATGGGGTAGGCCTCGAAGGAACGCCACGGGTAGATGACCTCATCCTTGCTGCCGTCCTCGTTGGTGCCGGCGAAGGTGGAGATCAGCTGGGTCAAGGCACCGAGCGAACCGGCGCCGGTAACGATGTCATCGGCAGGCACACCCAAGTGCGTGCCGATCCGCTCGCGCAGGGCAGTGCTCATCGGGTCCGGGTACCGGCAATAGTCGGTGAACTCCGCAAGGACCTTATGGACGGCCGGGACCGGGCCGAACGGGTTCTCGTTGGAGGAGAGCTTGTACGGGGTCAGCCCCTCCACGGGGGTGGCCACCTTGCCGGCGGCGTATTTGGGCAACTGCCCCAGTACCGGGCGGGGGTAGACACCGTGGTGCTGTGCTGGCTGGTTGCTCATCCGTGTGACTCCTTGCGGGTGTGGTGGGGCGATAGTTCGCGAAACGTTTAGACAACAGCCTATGTCGCAGATCACGTTTTTGCTCAGAGCTGTGCCCTAAACTCCCTATTTTTTCTTCGATGAAGCTGCTGCGGGCAGACACTTTGTGAAATTATTGGCCTATGATCCGAATCATTGTCCAAGTGATCATCAACGCGTTGGCGCTGGCCGTCGCCGTCCTCGTGCTCACGGGAGTGGACCTGACCGCTTCCGCCGGCATGGTGGAGGCCATCGGCGGTGATGAGACCCTCGCGAACGTGCTCGCCTTCTTGCTGGTCGGGCTGATTTTTGGTGTGGTGAACGCGCTGGTGCGTCCCATCGTGAAGTTTTTGTCCCTGCCGCTGACCTGCCTGACGCTGGGCCTGTTCGCCCTCGTCATCAACACGCTGATGGTCCTGCTGACCGCCTGGCTATCCGAATACACTCCTGCGGTGCTCAGCGTGGAGAACTTCTGGTGGGGTCTGGGCGCCAGCATCATCATCTCCCTGACATCAGCGGTGCTGGATTTCTTCACCCGCAGACTGGGCCCGGCAGAGTAAGACGAATATGCAGACAGGGCAATGCCCCCGGAAGGCTACCGTGTAGCAGGTAGCTTTCCGGGGGCATTGCTGTGCGTGGCTGATTAGTGCTTGCTGCCGGTGCGGCGGCCAGCGAGCATGTCAGCAATTTCGTCCTGCTCCGGTTCGGAGAGGTAGCGGGTGAGGCTGGCGTCGAGTTCGCGCAGCCACGGGGTGTGGTGCTCCGCGGCCATGGTTCCGGTCATCACTGAGCGGTAAGTGCGGTCGCGGTAGCCCAAGATGTTCTCCATCTTGTCTTGCTGCCACGACTTGAAGATGCGGGCGACCTCGTCCAGATCGAACATCGGGTAATCGGTCTGCTCAATCAGGTCGCGGACGTAATCGGCTTGGAAGTCGATCTCGTCGTCGCCGGATTTCAGGCGACCAAACCGGCCCAGCCATTGGTCCATGTGCTGGCGTTGCTCTTCCTTGGACGGCAGCTGGATCCGACCGAGAATCACGTCACGGACGTACCAGGCCTGGGCGTCAAACATGTTGAACGTGAACCACTGGTCTTGGGCGCCGAGGTAGAACAGTTTGTTGTTGTGCTCGGAGACAACGCCCCGGTACAGGGTGTCCGGGTAGAGGTTGTTCGGTGAGTCTAGGGCCAAATCTTGCGGCAGGAACGGGTAGTTGTGGTTGTACCCGGTGCACAGAATGACCGCGTCGAAGCTGCGGGTCTCACCGTTGGAGAAGTGCGCCGTCGAGCCCTCAAAACGGCTCACCAGGGGCAGCTCTTCCATGCCTTTGGGCCAGTCGAAGCCCATGGGTTCGGTCCGGTAGGAGAAGGTGACGGTGTCTGCGCCCATCTTGAACGCCTGCACACCAATATCTTCCGCCGAGTAGCTGGCACCGATCAGCAGGACGTCCTTGCCGGCTAGGTTTTCTGCCCCGCGGAAGTCATGCGCGTGGACGAGGTAACCCGGGAATGTCTCAATTCCCTCAAACTCCGGAGTGTTTGGGCTCCAAAAGTGACCGGAGCCGACGATGACGTGGTCGAAGGTGTCCGTGCTGGTCTTGCCGGTCTTGAGGTCCTCCACCGTCACGGCGAAGGTGCCGGCGTCCTCGTCGTAGTCCACCCAGCGCACTGCGGTAGCGAACTGTACATAGTCCTTGACACCGGATTTTTCGGCACGACCGTTGATGTAGTCCCACAGCACTTCACGTGGCGGGTATGAAGAAATGGGTTTGCCGAAGTGCTCGTCGAAGCTGTACTCGGCGAACTCCAATGCTTCCTTTGGCCCGTTGGACCAGAGGTTGCGATACATGGAGGAGTGCACTGGTTCACCGTACTGGTCAACACCGGTGCGCCAGCTGAAGTTCCACTGGCCACCCCAATCGTCCTGTTTTTCGTAGCAAACCAGTTCTGGGATGTCGACGCCTTGGGCCTTCGCCGATTCGAAGGCACGCAACTGTGCCATACCACTCGGGCCTGCACCAATAATGGCAATACGCTTGGTCAAAATATCCTTTTCCGCCCATATTTAGGGCATTTCTGACATGCGACATGTCGTCCTCGCACGACGACTGTTAACGCGGCGCCACGCACATTTCATTTGCGACCGCGCTGCCTGAAGGGGGCCGACCATACGGCACTCACACTTCAGGTGGAATCCGGACTATCTCACCGGGAAGATCATATACGATTCTAGCATATTACTGATATATAAGCTAATTCTGACGACCTCAAAGGTTTTTGCCCGAGAATTTTTCACCACAAAAATGAGTTTTTCAGCAGGGATTTGAAGTGACTTTTGTATGTGTGTTGCACTTATTGGCGCTGCTGAAGAAGGTGTGGGCCGCCCTGCAGCTCCGCTTCTTTGGCGCTGATGTGGCGCAGCTTTACGGTCTGTGTGCTGACCTCGACAATGCCGTCCGCAGGAGCAGTCCCCGCTGGAGTCTGTGTGCCCAGCGATTGAGCCAATTGGGCTTGGTGCGCGTGCAGGTCCGGGAGGTTTTGCGCCTCGACCGAGCGCAACGTGGCGACGTAGTTGTCGAAGTTGTGGCCGGCACCGAACACGGTGTCCTTGGATGTGGGGACCGCGTAACCGGACAGACCTAGAGTGATCCGGTTGATGGAATGTGGGTTGGCGGCGCCATCGAGCCCGGGTACCGGGTCATCCTTGTGTTCTAGGTGCAGAGTCTTGACGGAGGTGGGTAGCTGCGCTGCTGTCTGTGCCACCGGGGACCCGGCGGTGATCACCATCTGGGTTTTGTATTTCTTGGCGAATCGTTCGTCTGCGGCCAAGTTCATGGCGTGCTTACCGCCTTGGCTGAAGCCGATCAGGGTCACGGTGCTGCCGGCAGGGATGGCCGTCTGTTCGAGTGCTTCCATGACACCAGCGTTGACGTGCTGGCTGCCGAGCGTGGTGGCTTCGGCCAGTCCGTTGATGGAGAACGGTGAGGTTCCACCCGAGGCCTCGGCGGCGGCCGCGCCCTCGGTACCCGGGAACGCGATGACGGTATGGGTGGTTCCGTCGGCCTTGTTGATGGTGCTGATGGTGATGCTGCCGGCGTCGGTCCCGTCATTGGTGGGCACCAGGGCCATGAGCCCGGAGAAACTGGCATCCACCCTGTGGGATGTGGGTTGGCTGATGGCCGCGACCTCGACCGGTTCTACGGAGAGCCGCAGCGCTTGCCCGCCGGTCTTGGTGATGACACCGTAGAGCCGGTCCGCGACGGTGCGGTCGAAGAGCCCGCCGTAGCGTTTGTGCCGCAGTTGGGGCAGCACGTGGGCCCCGGCTCGCGCGGCACCGCCAAGGATCAGTCCGCCGGCGGGACCGCCGACGAGGGTGCCGATGCTGAAGGCCAGCGGGGTCGCTAGGTAGAGCAGGTCGCCGGCATAGGCGGGCATGTTTTCGATGACGGTTTCCACGTCTCGGCCGCCGGGCCTGTTACCTGTTGCGATGGCGGTGACGGAACGCAGTAGCGCCGGGTACTTGTTGAGTTCGTTGAAGCTGCGGGCGACCTCCAGCTCAACGCGTGCGTACGCTTCTTTTGCCCGGGTGAGCCCGGCCGCGATGAGCGCGGCTTGCGCTTGGGTCTTCGTGGCACCGGCTTGGAGTTGGGTCAGCGTGTTGGTGCAGCTGAGCATGGCCGCGCCCCACCAGGGGGCAAGGAGGGCGATCCGGGGTGGCGGATTGGTGATGTTCAACAGTTGGGCCCTCACAAGGTGGCTCTGGTAGCCGTTGAGCGAGGTGGACACAGCCTTGAGCGCAATGGAGGCGGTGCCGAGTTCTTCGAGAACAGCGCTCACGGAATTTGGCCCACCGTGGACCACAACCCCGTTTCCTGCCATGCCGGTGCCAAGGCTCGCAACGATCGACTTAACCATGGTGAGCCCCGGCGACGTTGATGGGTACGGGCACGGGGATGGTGATGGCTTCCGGGACCGCGGCCGCAGCTTGGCTGACGGTGTTGCCCACCGCTGCAGTCAGTTCTATCCCGGCCAGCTGGACGGCTGCCATGGCTAGCACGATGGGGTGGGTCAGGGTGAGTGCGCGGGCGGTCCGCTCTAGGGCTAGGAGTTGCTGGTCGATCCAGCGGAGGTGGGCGGCGTGCTGTTTGGTCAGCGCACCTAGGTCCAACTGGTGCAGGGACAGGGCGCTGCGGAAGGCGTTGGCGGCCCTTGACTGCCAGTGAATATTGCCGGCCCTGGCTCCGGTTCTAACGGCCGTGAACAGGGACGGTTCGGCGGCGACGAGGTGCGCTCGGAGTTGTTTCAGCGGCCGCAGCGCGGCGTCGATTTCTGCATTGAGGTGGGCCAGTGCGGCGACGGCTGTGGCGTGCACGAGCTGCTGTTGGGCGCTGACCACGGCCACGGTGCCGGTCAGTACCGCCTTGATCTCCTCTTGCAACATGGACGCTGGCTCCGTTCTGCTTCGATGTGCGCGCTTCCTCATCGAGGTTGCCAGTGTGGACCCCGGGATAGCAGGGCTTGGCCTGGAGGACGTGGATGCAATCGGTAAGCCGGTCATCATGTGGAGGGTCCGCAGAGCTGAAACGAACGCCCGTGTGCGGCACTCGCCTCGCCCTCGTACGCGTCATGGATGTTGGGGGAAGCGACACCTTGCGCACAAAAGTGGGAGAATGGGAGCGATTATCGCCACCTACCCTGCCTCCAAGGAGTCTTACTGCCGTGAGTTCTGACCGTATTGCCGATGGCCGCACCCGCCTTGCCAGCACCGACATCGCCCTTGGGCCGCTGGATGGTCGCTACCGTTCGGCCGCAGCGCCACTGGTGGACTACCTGTCTGAGGCGGCGCTGAACCGTGACCGCATCCACGTGGAAGTGGAGTGGTTCATTCACCTGTGCGAGCGCTCCGTGCTGCCGGGCCTGTCCCCGCTGAGCGCCGAGCAGAAGGATGGTCTGCGCGCCATCGTGCTGGACTTCGATGCGGATTCGGCCAAGGAATTGGCGGAGATCGAGGCCGTGACGGTGCACGATGTGAAGGCCGTCGAGTACTACATCGGCCGCCGCTTGGAAGCACTAGGCTTGGCGGAACTGATCCCGCTGGTGCACTTTGCGTGCACCTCCGAGGACATCAACAACCTTTCCTACGCGCTGGGCATTAAGGACGCCACCGAAGAGGTGTGGCTGCCTGCGGCCAAGGACGTCGTCGCAAAGATCAAGGAGATGGCGGCCGAGCACGCCGAGACTCCGATGCTCTCCCGCACCCACGGCCAGCCAGCCACCCCGACCACGCTGGGCCGAGAGATGGCGGTGTTCGCCTACCGTCTGGGCCGGCAGATCAACCGGATCGAGAACCAGCAATACCTAGGCAAGATCAATGGCGCGACCGGCACCTATGCCGCACACGTGGCGGCAGCCCCGGCTGTGGACTGGCAAGAGATTTCCCGGACCTTCGTTTCCGGGCTGGGACTGACCTGGAACCCGCTGACCACGCAGATCGAGAACCACGACTGGCAGGCCGAGCTGTACGCCGACATCGCCCGGTTCAACCAGATCCTGCACTCCTTCGCGGTGGATATTTGGTCCTACATCTCCATCGGGTACTTCAAGCAGATCCCGGTGGAGGGTGCCACCGGTTCTTCCACCATGCCGCACAAGGTCAACCCGATCCGTTTTGAGAACGCCGAGGCGAACTTGGAGATCTCCAACGGCTTGCTGAACACTCTGGGCGCGACGCTGGTCCAGTCCCGCTGGCAGCGCGATCTGACTGACTCTTCCTCCCAGCGCAATATCGGGGTGGCGTATGGCCACTCGGTGCTGGCGCTGTCCAATGTGCTCAAGGGCCTGGGACAGCTGGCGGTGGACACCGACCGGTTGGCCGAGGACCTAGACCAGAACTGGGAGGTGCTGGGCGAAGCGATCCAGACCGTGATGCGCGCCGAGGGCCTTGGTGGCGCCGAGGGTATGGAGAACCCGTACGAGCGGTTGAAGGATCTGACTCGTGGGCACCGCGTGGATGCCGAACGGATGCAGGAGTTCGTCTCCTCCCTCGGTCTGCCGGCCGACGCTGAGGCTCGCCTGTTGAAACTGACCCCGGACCGCTACATCGGTGTGGCCGCGCAGCTGGCTCAGGAGTACTCGGCGTGAGTGAGCGCAGAGTTTACCGTCCGGAGGATTTCACCCCGCCTGAGTTCTTCAACGTCCTGAAGGCGGCGGTGATCCCGCGGCCGATCGCGTGGGTGGTGTCCGCCTCAGCCGATGGGGTGTTGAATTTGGCACCGCATTCGTTCTTCAATCTGGTATCCCCGAAGCCTCCGGTGCTGGCATTTTCTTCGGTGGGGTTCAAGGACACCTTGAACAACATCAACGCGACCAAAGAATTCGTGGTCCACATCCCGACCGAGCCCGAGTTCCATATCTGTAATGAGTCCTCGGCCAACTTCCCGCCCGAGGAGTCGGAGATTGCCGCCCTCGGGTTGGAGACTGAGCCGTCCACTATCGTGTCGGTCCCCCGGCTAGCGAACACCCCGGTTTCCATCGAGTGCACCCTGCACGATGTGGTCGAGGTGGGGGCGGGTCAGCTGGTGCTGGGCGAAGTGGTCCACATTGAGATCGACAACGCCGTGCTGCGTCACGATGACCGGGACCGCGTACTACCTGATGCCAAAAAGCTGGCGCCACTGACTCGGCTGGGCCGCAACGAGTGGGGCACCCTCGGCGAGGTTCTTGAGGCCCCGGATCTGAGAGATACTCNTACACCTAGAGCGTCCACGACCGCAGATGTGGAGCCGACCAGTAGTTGCGCACTCGCGCCAACAAGACGCGGAGTGTCGGCTATAGAAATACTTCCACGTCCTAGACTCATTGAATCGACAAGGTCAGTCGGTTGCAGCTCCGAAACAACTGTGTCAGATCTGATCGCCGACTCAATTACAGTCGGGGCAACAGAAATTGATGTTCTTTATAGCTCCTTCAAAGTTGATTTCGACCCAATATTCGCCACTCTGGATCACGGCTGAGACATCTAGGCTAATGAACTAGCAAATGCCAAGTGGCTAGGCTCTTGGTAAGAATTCTTATTTCACCGCATGGACGACATACGGCATTCCATGCAGACATATTTGGCGATCTAGGAAACCGACAAGCTTGGGTGGGATTAGGTCGTTTTCACCTGAATCTCAAACAAACTGGTCTGTAGGACCAGCCTTCCCTTAACCTGTAGGCGGTGGGGAATAATATAGACATATTGTCCATTTAATTCCCCACGGACTAGGAGCGACATTGTCGGTAGAAACTTCGGCGCAGATGGAACGACTGCTTAGCTTGCAGCAACTTGTCGGCAAGCAGCAATTAGCTTCAGACCTAAAGATCACGCCGAAAACGCTCAATCGCTGGATAAATTCGCTCTCTACACCACCAAAGATTCTTGATGACACTCTTTCGAGACTTGAGCTTCAATATGGGTTTGTGCCTTCTAGCCATGTATCGTCTTCGAGTGCAAAGTTTCGTTTCATCGATCTATTCGCCGGAATAGGCGGCACCCGTCTTGCGATGGAATCGGCTGGGGGAGAATGTGTTTTTACGTCGGAGTGGGACAAGTTTGCTCAACAAACTTATGCTGCTAACTTTTCACACGTACTAGGTTCGAGCCCAATTTCAGATCTGACAAAGACTTCAGATGGTCATCTCTTCGCTGGTGACATTACGAAGGTAGCCGCATCCGACGTTCCCGACCATGAAGTCTTAGTTGCAGGATTCCCCTGCCAACCGTTCTCTATCGCGGGTGTTTCTAAGAAGAATGCACTAGGACGCAAACATGGATTCCTCGACGAGACCCAAGGAACACTATTCTT
Organism: Micrococcoides hystricis; assembly: GCF_042434215.1. Taxonomy (NCBI): domain Bacteria; kingdom Bacillati; phylum Actinomycetota; class Actinomycetes; order Micrococcales; family Micrococcaceae; genus Micrococcoides; species Micrococcoides hystricis. The sequence continues at coordinate 14,302 of NZ_JBHLUB010000002.1, forward strand.
CGACATCGCTCGGATTATTGAAGAGAAAAAGCCCGAAGCGTTCTTGCTCGAGAATGTGAAAAATCTTGTCTCACATGACAAGGGTCACACATTCAAAGTCATCTCTCGCACCCTGAGTGACCTAGGTTACAGCATCACCTATAGAGTATTGTCGGCTACCCCGTATGTGCCGCAAACTCGGAACAGGATCATCATTGTGGGGTTCAGAGATGCATCGAAGTTTATAGGCAGTGATGCATTTAATTTTGACGACATTCAGCCGCAAATTCGAGGAAATCGACACCCAGGGCCAACTATGGCTGAAGTCTTGCATCCGGAAAACGGGACGGAAACTTCTGAATCGCCTTACACGGAGGGTCCGGACGCCACAGTAGCGGAAAAGTATACATTGACGAACAATCTGTGGCGCTATCTGCAGGACTATGCTGCCAAGCATCGCTCGGCGGGCAATGGCTTTGGCTATGGAATGGTCAACAAAGATTCAGTAGCCCGAACGTTGTCTGCACGGTACTACAAGGACGGTTCAGAAATACTAATCTCGAGGGGAGAAAACCAAGTTCCCCGGAAGCTCACCCCTCGTGAGGCAGCCCGCCTAATGGGCTTTCCTGAACATTTCAGGATCCCCGTCTCAGATACCCAAGCTTACAAACAGTTTGGCAACAGTGTAGTTGTACCTTTGCTCACGGATGTTTCAAAACGATTAGCTCACTCACTCATAAGAGCTTGATCAGACAAGCACATGTCGCTCCATTTGGTCATACAGGAGTCCGAGTTTTCCATATCCGATTCGGATTTGATTACGATATTTGGGCACCCAGCGCGCTTTAGAGTCTGTTCTCTCTAGTTTGTTTCCTGGATCGTAGTAGACTGCGCCAGCCGATATTGCTCGCAACAGCAGCTTGAACGATGTACCTTCAGCTAGATCTACATAAGGTCCGTACGCAAAAGACGGTTGCCCCGATTTTGGACATGTCCTACGAATATTGGGAACATAAGCAACTTTTCCATGCTTGTCATGCCAGAGCTTCAAAAGCTTCTCAAAGCTCCAGCCAGCAGCGACTTCTTGAGTCTTAGCATCTACCAAAGCAAGCACCCCACCTCGCTCGATGACATCGTCCTTAAGCTTGCTCCCCTGCTGATACCCGATCAATTGCAGATTAAGGCCCGAAGGCATGACCTTTTTGGATCCTAGGAAATGTCGTCCCGTGAGATTTACGCGGTTACCATCTGGAGTAAGTATCCCGTGTTTCAAGACAAAACTCGCTAAGCCTTCTTCGAGGAACATTCCCGTATCTGGCTGGGGAGTAAATAACGTCACAGCCTTACTCGGCGTCGTTCCTTGCAAGGTTTTGAGTTCCCAGTCGAGGAAATCGGGGCCCGGCACTCCATTAGGAACGATCCCGAACTCTGCTTCCAACGTATGCCCAGAGCATCGGGGGCCTCTACATTCAACCTCTACACCAGCAGCAGTCAATTGCTTACTGGCGATCGGCCCTTTCCGGAATACCTGCTCTAAAATTCTGAGTAGCTCACGCTTCGTGTCGACTACTGTTGGCGCGCTTGAGTCTGTCAGATTTAGCGGAATGAGAAGCTTATCCGGATCCTCATCAGCCTTAGACATGAACTCCTTAGCGGCAGGCGAATCCGCACCAACGACGACGGAGATGACATTCTCCTCGGGTGTGAAGCCCATGAAAAGCACACGGCCCGGTTCTTTGCCACGACCGTGATAATCCATCAGGTGTCGGGGAGCAACATCTGCACCACTTAGGAACCCAGATAAACGGACCTCTGGATACTGCGGGTAATAAATTAGTTTGGTCTCAGGCGCGTGATACATGCCTGACGGCGAAACCCAATACCAATCAATCCCTGTTCGATAACGGATGCGGTTCTTGGCAGGCTTTCGTGACGATGTCTCAAATTCCTCGATCTCGCCAATCGGAATCATGCTTAGGTTAGCCAAGTCTGGTGCTAAATAAAGCTGCTGTTTGGAGTTGTTATTCCGCCCAAGAACTTTTGCAATTCCCGTTACGCAACCAGAATCAGACAAAAGCTGCAAAACTCCCTCTAAAGAGATCGAATCTACCCAGTCTCCAATGTCCGTTGCCATAACTACTGAGCTTATCTCGGCTCGCGGTAGTTCGGGAGTACACGCAGGTATCTAGACTTTGTCGCTGTCACTCAAAGGTTGCTCACCAATGACCCCTCAAATTCTCAACGTTCATCTAGGTAACCGACCCATAGTTTCGAATGGGGTAATCGCCAGTTCATTGAAAGAATCTGATCCCCTGAAGCTTTGTTAAACACCTCGTGAATAGTTGCCGAAAGCGTGTAACGGTGGTGCTGCTCACTGCGGTGGATCGAGATAGCTGGATAGGCTGGAGATGAAGACCATCATCGACGGGAAAGAGGTCATCATGTCCGAAGAACAGGTATTGCAGATGCCACCGCTGCTGGAGTGGGAAGAGGTCATCAACCCCGGCCGCTTCAAGGGCAAGACCATCATCGTCACCGGCGCCGGGTCCGGCATTGGCCGCGCTGCCGCATCCCGGATTGTGCGTGAAGGCGGCACCGTCGTCGGCGTCGACCTGAACCCGGAAGGCCTAGAAGAGCTAGGCGGCGTGCTGGCGAATGATTCGACCGAGGGCGTCGGCGAGTTCATCGCGGTGACCGCGGACGTGACCAGCAACGAGGACATTGCGCGGGTCTACGAGGCCGTGGGCGAACGCAAGCTGGACGGGCTGGTCAACAACGCCGGCATCATGGACGGATTCATTCCGCTGCATGAGCTTCAGGATGACTGGTACGAGAAGATCATGGCGGTCAACGTTGGTTCCGTGGTCAAGATGACCCGGCCGGCGCTGCAGAAAATGATGGCGCAGAACGATGGTGCGATCGTGAACGTGGCCTCGCTGGCCGGTATTTCCGGTGGCGCGGCTGGCACCGCGTACACCACCTCCAAGCACGCGATGATCGGGCTGACCCGCAACGCGGCGCTGCTGTACCGCAAGCACAACATCCGCGTGAATGCGGTGGCCCCGGGCGGCACCATCACCAACGTTGATGGACAGTTCCGTTCGGCCTACACCGGGGAGACCTTGGGCCCGATTATGCAGGGGGCAGGTACCCGGATGGCTTCGGCCGAGCTGGTCGCCGCGAACATCATCTACCTGCTGCTGGATGAGGCGAAGAACATTACCGGTGTGACCCTAGCCTCCGCCGACGGCTGGAACGCAATCTAAGCTCGATCCTGCCGAATAATCCTATCGATGGCCGGGACGCGGACCCTGTGGTTCGATGTCCCGGCCGTTGCGTTTAACCTGCCCCAGTGTTGCCCCTGTTGCCCTAGCGGAGGGCTTGGCTAGGGTGGAGTCACGAGGTTTGTTTGCGAAAGGGACCCATGGGACACAGTGATGCTTCCGTTGATCTGAGTGTGGCCGAGCCGCGCCCGCCGTTTCCACCGTTCACCGAGGAGAGTGCCCGCAAGAAGGTGCAGGCGGCCGAGGACGCGTGGAACACCAAGGATCCGCACAAGGTGGCGCTGGCGTATACCCCGGATTCGCGGTGGCGGAACCGGGAGGAATTCTTTGCCGGGCGGGAGGCCATCGTCGAGTTCCTGACCCGCAAATGGGAGAAGGAGAACGGGTACGTGCTGCGCAAGTCCCTGTGGTCCTACTCTGAAAACCGGATCGGGGTGCGTTTCCAGTACGAGTGGTATGACGAGACCGGGCAGTGGTGGCGCAGCTACGGGAACGAGTTGTGGGAGTTCACCGATGAGGGGCTGATGGCCCGCCGGGAGGCCTCCATCAACGACGTGCAGATTCAGGAGTCGGAGCGTCGTTTCACCGGGCCTCGCACCGAGGCCGAGGCGGGTCAGGACATTCCGTTGCAGTAAACGTTTGGTATCGATTTCAGGGGCTTGATCATGAAAACCCGTTCCTCCGCCTACATTTTCACGACACTCGCGGTGGCGACGGGGCTGCTGTTGGCCGGTTGCCAGCAGGACCCACAGGATTCCCCCGAGCCCGAAAGCTCCGGTCCGGTCGAGGTGGCGACCGGCTTGGAAGCCCCGTGGTCGATCGTCTTCGTGCCCCAGGAAGACCAGGACCCCGTGCCGTTGGTCAGTGAGCGCAATAGCGCCAAGATCCTGCAGCTGGCTGAGGATGGTTCCACGGCCGACGTGGCGACCATCGCCGGTGTGCGTACCGGTGGTGAGGGTGGCTTGTTGGGCTTGGCCGTCGACCCGGCGGACAGTGAGAGCCTGTACGTGTATTCCACGGGTCAGGACGGCAACCGGGTTCAGCGGTACCCGCTTGAGGCGGAGAGTAAGCAGCTGAGTTTGGGGGAACCGGTCACCGTCATTGAGCAGATCCCTGCGGCTGGGATTCACAACGGTGGGCGCATCGATTTCGGTCCGGACGGCAAGCTGTATGTGGCCACCGGGGACGCCTCTAACGGGTCGCTGGCTCAGGATGAGGATTCCTTGGCGGGCAAGATTCTGCGGCTGAACCCTGACGGCTCGGTCCCAGCTGACAACCCGAACCCGGATTCGCCGGTGTACTCCCTAGGGCACAGGAACGTTCAAGGGTTGGCGTGGGATGAGGACGGTCGGCTCTTCGCCTCCGAGTTTGGGGCCAGCGACTGGGACGAGCTGAACCTGATCGAGCCGGGCAAGAACTACGGTTGGCCGCAGGTTGAGGGCATGCCAGCCGACGAGGACGCTGACAGCACTGCCCCGCTGCAGGTCTGGAAACCGGCCGAGGCGAGCCCCAGCGGTGTCGCCATCGTGGACGGGAACATCTATATTGCCAATCTGCGCGGGCAATCCGTGCGCACGGTTCCGCTTGCCGAACTTACCGAATCTGAGGTCGTCTTGAGCGACTACGGCAGGATCCGGGATGTGGTGGTGAGCCCGGATAACAAGCTGTGGGTGCTGACGAATAATACCGATGGTCGCGGGGAACCGGCCGAGGGTGATGACCGGATCATCGAACTGGATCCGCCCGTCTCGGGTGACTGACCTAGTCAGCGCGGGTTGTGCCGGAGGGGTTCCGTCTTGGCCGCAAGTGCTGCAGACTGGAAAACAGAGTCGAAAGGAGACAGTGATGCCGCAGAAGGCTTGGTCAAATAAGGATGAGCGTCAGTACGAGCACGTCAAGGAAAGCGAAGAGGACCGCGGCCGCAGTGAAGAACGGGCCGAGGAGATCGCCGCCCGGACTGTGAATAAGCAGCGCAGCAAAGAAGGCCGAACCAAAGAGGACAAGAAGTCAGGCGACAAGAAGTCGGACAACAAATAAGTCTGACAGCTAAAACACCGAAGGCCGGTGTCCATCCCCTGATTTTCTCGGGGCGGGCACCGGCCTTTGGCGTTGCTGCGAGTAGCTGTGGTGACGACTACTGCTGGGAACTACTTCTTACCGAAGAGGAAGACGTCGTCGTTGCCGATCAAGTCCGGCACGGTCCAGCCGTCTAGGTCGTATTCACTCATGCAGCGTTCCACCATGCCGTGCATGACGTCGGTGTGGCCTTGGCCTTGGGCTGCGAATAGGAGCTCGGACTTCACGTTCTCATGGTTGCCGGAGTAGTTGCGCTCGTAGAGTTCGTGGCGGCCACCGAACTCGGTGCCGATGGAGTCCCAGAGCAGCTTCATCAGTTTCACCCGGTCCACGGCTTCCACACCGTGGGAGCCACGAACATACTTATCCAGGTACGGCCGGATCTCCGGGGTCTTGAAGTCCATGGCCGAGGAGTTCAGGTAGATCAGGCCGGAGGCCACGTCTTGTTCGATGATCTCCTTGATGCGCGGATAGCCCTGCGCCATGAACATGCGGTAGGCCAGCCCGTAGTCCAGCTTCGGCAACACGGTGCCGTTCGGGCCCTCGTCGGGGTTGAGTGCCATGCCGTCGGCGAGCGCGTAGAACAGGTTGCGCCAGCCGATGACTTCACCGGCGCGGGATTGGATGCCGCGGAACTGGTCGGTGCCGGTGATTTCGAGGGCTTTCAGCAGCAGCCCGGCAATGAAGTCGAGCTTGACGGCCAGGCGGATGACGCCTTGGAAGGTAAAGCGGTTGAGGAACCCGGTCTGCGGGAAGAAGGTGTTGACCTTCTCCACGTCGCCGTAGGCGAACACGTTTTCCCACGGGATGAGTACCTTGTCGAAGACGAACACGGCGTCGTTCTCATCTAGGCGTGAGGAGAGCGGGTAGTCGAAGGGGGTGCCCATGACGGCGGCCTGGTGTGAGTAGGACGTGCGGGAGATGAGTTTGACGCCCGGTGCGTCCATCGGCACGGTGCAGATCAGGGCGAATTCCTTCTTCTTGATCGGCAGACCGTAGTGGGCGATGAAGTTGTAGTTGGTCAGCGCGGACCCGGTGGCGACGACCTTAGCGCCGGAGACGATGAGGCCGGCGTCGGTCTCCTTCTCCACTTTCATGAACACGTCCCCCACCTGGTCCGGCGGCAGGTGCCGGTCGACCGGCGGGTTGATGATGGCGTGGTTCCAGTACAGGACTTTCTCTTGGGATTCCTTGTACCAGCGGATGGCGTTGTCTTTGAACGGTTCGTAGAAGTCCGGCATGCTGCCCAGGGTGCCGAGGAAGGCCGCCTTGTAGTCCGGGGAGCGGCCAAGCCAGCCGTAGGACATGCGCGCCCAGGTTTCGATGGCGGTGCGGTCCTTCTTCAGGTCCTCCACGGAGTGTGGCTTGCGGAAGAACGGGTGGGTTTTGCCGCCGTTGCCGGTGTCCGTGTCGGTCAACAGTTTGTCTGCGGTCTCCGGGTTGTGGAAGCCGTCGTAGAGTCGGGCGACCATGCGGGCGGAGTTGCGGAAGGCGGGGTGGGTGGTGACGTCTTTGACGCGTTCGCCGTAGATCCAGACTTCACGGTCGTCTTGGAGGGAGGCGATGTACTCGTCCCCGGTCATCGGCAGCTTTGGGTTGGCCGGGGTGATGCGCTCGTCCCGGATGTCCTGCGGGTTGATGCTCTCAGTTTCGGTGGTGGCCTGGGTGTCAGTCATGGTGTGGTTCTCCTACACGGAACCCGTTTTTGGGTGCGCGAAGGTGCGCCCAAGAAAGCGGGAGGGCTTGAAGGTATGGCTACAGGTGTGGTGGTTAGGGCGTTGGGTTAGCTAAATTTTTTGAAACATTTGGCGCCGTCGAACCAGCCGGAGGACAGCGAGTCAGCGCTGTGGTCCCACGGGGTTCCTTCGCAGAAGTTGCCGACTTCCCGGAACTTGCCGGAGTAGAACAGCAGTGGTGGCTTGGTGGTGTAGTCCAGCCGGGTGACTTCTCCGACGACGATGATGTGGTCTCCGCCGTCGTAAATGTTCCAGGGTTTGCATTCCAGAACGGCGGCGCTGCCGTTGAGGATGGGGACGTCGCCATCGAGCACGAAATCTGGGTCCTGTTCCATGGGACGGCCGGCGAAGTGCATGGCGACGTCGAGCTGGTCGGAGGCCAGGATGTTGATGGCGAAGTGGCTATTTTCTAAATACTTTGCGGCCTTGGACTGGCGGGTCAGGGTGACTTGGGCCAGTGGCGGGTCGAGGGAAACGGCGGTGAACGCGTTGACGGTGGCCCCGTGCGGGACGCCGTCCGCGCCGGTGGTGGTGACCACGGTGACGCCGGTGGCGAAGGTACCGAAGGTGTTCCGCAGCTGGCGCGGGTCGATGGCTTCCAGCGTGGTCTCGGTACTGGAGGTGGCGGTCATGGGGGTGCTCCTCGCATGCGGGGGCATGTGGTTGGTCGCTGTGGTGTTGCTTGGGGTTCCCGCCTCGGGGTACGGGATCAATGAATGGTTGTGGAGACGTATCCCGAGGCGGGAGAGCAACAGCGAATGATGGAGTCGGAGAGGGTTATTTCTTGATTGGGTCCAGCACGATGTCGTACGTGGTGACCTTGCCACCGGAGCCGTCATCCTGCAGATCCAGCATGAGCTCTGGCTTCACGGCGGAGGCAACGTCGTCGTCGTTGTGCTCATCGCCCGGGAAGTACAGCTGGGCGGTGAGCAATTCGTGCCCGTCGGCCACGGCTTTCAGGTGCAGGTGGGCTGGTCGCCAGGCGTGCCAGCCGGCGGCGGCGATCAGCTGACCGCAGGCACCTTCGGTCGGGATCTGGTACGGAGCCGGCTCGATGGTGTTGATCTCGAAGTTGCCGTTGTCATCGGCGATGACGATGCCGCGCAGGTTCCACTCCGGGACGCCTTCGGCGAACTGGGAGTACAGACCCTTGGCGTCGGCCTGCCAGAGTTCAACCTTGCCTTGGGACAGCGGTGAACCGTCGGTGGAACGCAGTTGGCCCTTGAAGACCAGCGGGGTGCCTTCTTCGTTCTCCCGCATCGGCATGGTCATCGGGGTTTCGGAGGTTGGCGCGTCTGGCACGTAGTACGGGCCTTCGATGGAGCCCTTGTTTCCTTCGCGGTGGTCGGTGGCGACTTCCTCGACGGAGTGCTCTAACCACACATCGAGGAACAGTGGCCATTCCCCGTCCTCGCCGACTTTGATCAGCCAGGCTTTGAGCGCGTTGTACTCGTCGTAGGTGACGCGCTCTTCCAGCACGATGTCGTTCAGGGCCTTGACGGCGCGGGTGGCGAGGCGGTTGACGCGTTCGACGTCGACTTCTTTACCGCCGGCCAGCTTGCCTGAGTCACGGAAGCGCGCGGTGGCGGCGCTGCCTGCCGCGGCGGCTGTCTGGTAGGTGTCTTGAGTTGCAGTCATGGTGTTACTCCTCATGATTTACGCAGGTGACCCGAATTGATTCTCGGGCCGTGGTGGTCGGTGGGAGGCGAACGGCAAAGCTCCCTCAATGTGGCCTGCGTCACTGTTGATGTGTTAAACACTATGAGCTGACCGATGATACGGGAAATACTTGTTTCACCTTGATTGATAGCGCCGGGGTCTGAATGCTCCCGCATTGATGGTGCGTGATATCTCATTCAAGCGGGCTCGAGTATCTTCTTATTCGACTTCACATCGTTTACACGGGTGTATAGTTGCCCGTGACCAGACCCTGTCTTGTGTGCGCCTTTAGTAGGCTGAATTGGTGAGTACATCTGACAGCACACCGACTGCGTACGCGCCCTTTTGCGCAGCGGTTTTTCACCGCTTGGGCGCTTTTGCTTGTGGGAGGGCAGACGATTGACTGGGCACGGCCCCGACATCCTCAACCGCGACTCGGGACTGCTCTGGCACCCGTACAGCACGCTGGCTGCCGGGGTGTCCTACGCTGTGACCGGCGCAGAAGGGGTTCGTCTTTCTCTGAGTGGGGCCGACGGCGAACACACCGTGGTTGATGGCATGGCCTCTTGGTGGTCTGCTGTGCACGGGTACCGGAACCCCCGTCTTGATGCGGCTGCGCACGCCCAGTTAGAGGATTTCAGCCATGTCATGTTTGGCGGGCTGACACACGCACCGGCCGTCGAGTTGGCCGAGAAACTGATCGAGTTGGCCCCGGCAGGCCTGCAACATGTCTTCCTCGCTGACTCCGGATCCATTTCTGTTGAAGTCGCGCTGAAGCTGGCTTTGCAATACCAGTACGAGAGAGGGCAAGGACACCGGCAACGGTTTGCCGCTCTTCGTGGTGGCTACCACGGCGACACCTTTGCGACGATGCGGGTCTGTGACCCGGTTGATGGGATGCACAGCCAGTTCGCAGGTCAGGGCACGGACAACGTCTTCCTGCCTCGTCCGCCGGCTGCCGCCCTGAATTCTGCTGGGACATGGGACGCTGACGCGGACGCGCTGGCCGCCTGGGAGACACAGGCGCGCGAGCTGATTGGAGCCCATGCTCAGGAGCTTGCGGCGATCGTCTGCGAGCCGATCTTGCAGGGCGCCGGCGGCATGTATGTTTACGATCCGCACGTGCTCGTTATTCTGCGCGAGCTGGCCGACGAACATGGCTTGCTGTTGATTTTCGATGAGATCGCGACCGGTTTCGGACGGACCGGCCGCTTCTTCGCCACCCATTGGGTGGACATCACCCCTGACGTGATGTGCGTCGGTAAAGCTTTGACCGGCGGCTATCTGACGCTGGCGGCCATGATGTGCACCTCGGAAGTGGCACAGGTTCTGGATGACAGCGGTTCCCCGCTGATGCACGGACCCACTTTTATGGGTAACCCGCTGGCCTGCGCGGTGGCTAATGCTTCCTTGAGCTTGCTGACCGAAGACGACCCGGAACACCCCGGCCAACAACGCTGGCAACAACAATTGCAGAGACTTCAGACCGGGTTACGGGAGGGCTTGGCGCCAGCTGCAGAATTCTCCGGGGTCCGCCAAGTCCGCCAGCTCGGCGGCGTGGGCGTCGTTCAACTTACCGAACCGGTGCGGGTCGCCGAGGTCACCAAGATCGCCGTCGAGAACGGTGCATGGGTCCGCCCTTTCCGTGATCTGGTGTACGTAATGCCCCCGTATGTGTGCAGCTCAGAAGATCTGGCACAACTCACGCGAGCGGTGGTCACTGCGGTGGGTGAAGTCCATGGCCGCTAGCGAAGATGCGGGGATGAGCAACGACGCTCAGTTCCCGGCGGTGTGGCAAGGTTGGCTCCAGCAGCGGGCTCAGGTCCGGGCCAAACGTAACTTCCGCCGGGCTGAAACCAGCCGGGAGGATCTGCTAGATCTGTCCTCCAACGACTATTTGGGTCTGGCCCAGCACCCGGCAGTGCGCGCCGCCGCGTCGCGGACTCTTCAGGCGCAAGGGGCCGGGGCTTCGGCCAGCCGCGTCGCGACCGGGACCTTGGCCGCGCACCGAGACTTGGAGGAAGCGCTGTGCCGTTACACCGGTCGGGCTGCCGCTCTGGCCTTCTCCAGTGGTTACACCGCAAATATGGGTGCCTTGCAGGCCTTGGGTGGGCCGGGCAGTCACATCATTCTGGATGAGCACGCGCACGCCAGTTTGGTCGATGGCGCAAAACTTTCCGGCGCCAGCATCGAGACCGCTGCCCACAATGATCTGCACGACCTGAAACTCAAGCTACTGGCGAATGGATCTTCGGGACGGCACCGGACGTTGGTGGTGGTGGAGTCCCTGTATTCGGTTCTGGGGGACGCCGCCGAGCTGAAGCCCCTTGCTGATCTGTGTGCCGAACACGATGCGCTGCTGCTGGTGGATGAGGCGCATTCGTTGGCGGCCACCACCGGCGGAAGCGCTGTGGCAGCGGCCGGTCTGTCCGCAGCGAGCCATGTGATCGTGACGGCCACCTTGTCTAAGTCATTGGCCGCTCAGGGTGGTGCCATTCTGTTTGGCGGTTCGGAGGCGGAACTGCTGCGGGAGCACATCATCAATACGGCCCGCACGTTTATCTTTGATACCGCGCTTTCCCCGGCAGCGGCTGGTGCGGCAACGGCGGCGCTTGATCTTGCCGATGCCCAGCTGCTCGAGCGGCTGCGGGAGAACACTGACCTGTTGGCACGGACGCTGACGTCGGTGCCGTGGCTGGCAGACCGGGTTGAGCATGGGGCTGGGCCGATCCTGTCGATTCGGATGGCAACTCCGGCCGCGGCTGTTCGCACAGCTGCTGCGCTTCGTGCCGCCGGTATCGCCGTCGCCGTCTTCCGACCGCCGAGTGTGCCGGACGGGATTTCCCGGTTGCGGCTAACAAGTCATGCCCAGCATGAGCCGGCCACTTTGGTGGAAGCCGCGGAGAGAATCATTAGGTGCATCGAGAAGGAGGAGAAGGCGTGAGCTGCCCATTCGACCACACGCAACTGGACCTCTCCGGGCCGGCAACGACGACGCAGCCCAGCCCGTTGGCCGGTGACATAGCGGCCGGGTTCCCCGCGCAGATCAACGATCGCTACCGGGTGGTCTCCGACCCGCATCAGGTCAAGCAGATTTTGTTGCAGCCGGATTTGTTCACCCCGGATAACGCTTTGTTGACGGGTATTGATTTGGAGCCGGCGACCCTGCGTATTTTGGCTGCCGAACGATTCTCTTTACCTCCGGTGCTCGCGAGCGCCAGCGGCGCAGCTCACCGTCAGGTGCGCGGCATTGTGGCCGGCTTCTTCAGCCCCAAGAAGGTGGCCGCCCAGCGCGAGTACGTGGAGTCCCGCGTGACACAGATCGTTTCCGAGTTGGTGACCGAGGCTCGTGCCGCTGGGGACGATGCTGCCACGGTTGACTTGGCCCCTCGGCTGGCAGATCTGATCCCGCCGGAGGTCATGGAACGGATGACCGGGGTGCCTGCTCCCGAACTGGCTGATTTGAAGCGTTTCAGCCGGCATTCGCTGGAACTGTTTTGGGGTTGGCCGGAACCGGACCGCCAGCTTGAGTTGGCACACACGGCTGTGGAGTTCCATCAGTGGTTGCGCCGCTCGATCTCCGAGGCGATCGCGGCCGATGACGGCAACCTTTTTGCCCAGCTGCACGCGGCCGGGGTGGACGTGGACCGGATTCGTTCTCTGGGGTATTTCCTGACCATTGCGGGACAGGAGACCACGGCGCTGCTGATCAACACGGCACTCGATACGGCGCTGCGCGGTGGTCAGTGGAAGCAGTACGGCGAGTCCTCTGCGGCGACCTCGGCGTTCGTGACCGACGTGTTGGCTGGCAAGTCTTCGGTACCGACGTGGCGAAGACTCGCTTCCACGGACCTGGAGGTGGACGGGGTCCACTACCCTGCCGGCCAGCAGCTGGTGTTGCAGCTTTCCGGGGAGCAGTATCTGGCGGACTCCGATGATTCTTTGGCGTTCGGTTTTGGGCTGCACCGTTGCTTGGGCGCGGGTCTGGCTCAGATGGAAACGGAAGCCGTGGTGCAGACCCTTTCTCGTCTGCTACCGGACCTAGAACTGGCAGCTGAGGATCCTCCGTGGCTGCACCTGTTGTCCTTTCAGGCGCCGGTGACGGTGCCGGTCCGCCTGAACCTGCATGGACATGGAGCGAAGGCATGATCTTCGCAGTGACCGGTACTGACACCGAGATCGGCAAGACGGTCGTGACGGCCATGTTTGCTGCCGCGGCGCTGGAAGCGGGTAAGACCGTCGCGGTCTACAAGCCCACTCAGACCGGGGTGGGTCCCGAGGACGCCGGCGATGTGGACTCGGTGGCCGGCTGGTTGGGAAGCCCGGAGCAGCTCACCACGGCCGAGGGCGTCCGGTTGATCCATCCCATGGCCCCGGTGGACGCGCTGCGTCATCAGGAAGCTCGGCAGGAGGGACAGCCGGCGGCTGAGGCCGGTACGTCTTTGCCCGTCCTGCCGACTTTGCAGGAGCATGCCGCTACGATCCAGACGTTGGCAGCCCAGCACGATGTTGTGTTTGTTGAGGGAGCCGGCGGGCTGCTGGTGAAGCTGACCGAAGCCGGGGAGACGATCGCCGAGCTGGCACAACTGGTCCGGGCGCGGCCCATCGTCGTCGCCCGTCCGAACTTGGGGACGCTGAATCATACCGAATTGACGCTGGAGGCGGCCGATCGGCGTGGACTCAACGCCGGGGTGCTGGTCTTGGGCAGTTGGCCCGCAAAACCGGATGCGCTGCACGAGATTAACCGGCGGCATCTTACAGAGCTCGCAGGGAAGTTTGGCTGGGCCTGGGCGCCGGGGCCAGCGGCCGGGGCCGTCATCGGGTCCGCGGAACAGGTGGAAGCCACGCTTCGCGGTGCCGGTCAGAAGCTGCTGCAGGTGCCAGGACTGTTTGGCTTACCCGGCAAGAGCTAGATTCTGCGCCGTAATCGCGACAGACTTTCTGTCATGGCTCTTTCCGCATTGCCCGAGTGGCCGGCAGTACCGCCGGCGCACGGCCCCGTTTTCTTGCGCGCCGTCGAGGATGACGACCTTGAGATGGCCCGAGAATTGTCAACGGATCCGTACGTCCCGCTCGTGGGGACGCTGCCGCTGAACGCTTCTGCCGACCAGGCGCTGGGCTGGATCAGGCGGCAGCAAAGCAGGCACGCTGCGAGGACCGGCTTCTCGTTCACGATTGTCCTCAAAGATTCCGGCACCGCGGTGGGACACTGTGGTTTGTGGCTCAGCGAACTGGACAAGGGAAGGGCAACCGCCGGGTACGCGGTGGTTCCCTCGAAACGGGGCCAAGGCCTGGCAGCTGCGGCGTTGACGGCCCTGACCGATTTTGCGTGGACGATTCCTGGGCTGCACCGGGTCGCGCTCCTGATTGAACCGTGGAATACCGCCTCCATTCGCACCGCCGTGCGGGCGGGTTACGAACGAGAGGGGCTGTTGCGCAGCTACACGGAAATCGAAGGCGAGCGCAGGGACATGCTGCTGTTCGCCGCCGTTATTTGATGTCGGAGGGGTGCTTGGCCAGCGGGGTGACCTCGATGTCCATGTAGGGGAACAGTGGGAGCCCCTGAAGGACCTCGTGTAAGTGGTCGTTGTCCCGCACCTCGAAGATGGAGTAATTTGAGTACTCCCCCACCACGCGCCAAATCTCAGGCCAAACGCCCTCGCGCTGCAGCTGCTGCGAGTACTCCTTCTCGGTGGCCTTGATCTTGTCGAACTCTTCAGCGGGCATGTCCAGCGGCGGGTGTACATCCATGCGGACGAGGAACTTCATGGCTTACTCCTTGGGGTCTGGGGCTAGATGGTTTGCTTGGCCGGGGACTTGTCCAGCCGGTAGCGTTCGAGTTTGGCGTCGTCGATCTGCACGCCGACGCCCGGGATGGTTGGGACGGCGATGGCGCCGTCGCGGATTTGTAGCGGCTCCGCGATGAGGTCATCGCTCATGTCCAAGTAGTTGGACAGTTCGGCGGCCCGACGGCTGGTGGCCTCATGGGCGGCGCCGAAGGTGATGGTAGCGGTGGTGCCGATTTGGGTGTCGATCTGGTTGCCCATGGTGACGTCCACCCCGAGGCCCTCGCACAGTCCGAGGATGGTCTGGGCTTGGGTGAAACCGGAGCGTGCGGTCTTGATGCACACGGCGGTGCAGCCGCCGGAGAGCAGTTCCCGGGAGACGTCCCCCGGGGTTGGGACGGACTCGTCCCCCACCACCGGGATCGGCGATTGGGTGACTAGGCGGCGTCGGCCCATGGCTTCTTTGGCGTCGTTGGGTTCTTCCAGCAGGGTGATGGGCAGGTCCGCGGTGCGGCGCAGGAACTCGATGGCTTCGTTGGCACTCCAGCCCCGGTTGGCGTCCACGTAGATTTCCACGCCGGCCGGTAGCCCCTCGCAGAGCACGCGGGCGGCTTCGACGTCGATGTCGATGGGCCGCTGCCCGGTCTTCAGTTTGAAGGTGGCGATGCCGTAATGCTCGAGGCAGCGCTGGGCTTCGCGCAGCAGTTCCTCGGCCGGGCGGAAGCCGAGCATGTGGGAGACCCGGAGTTTGTCCGTGTACCCGCCGAGCAGTTTGTGTACCGGTTGGCCGGCGGCTTTGCCGATCAGGTCCCACAGGGCAATGTCGACGGCGCCCTTGGCGGTCTCATTGTGCACGGTGCGGTTCATGATCTGCCAGGCCTTGGCCCGGTCGTGAACCTGAAGCCCGGTGAGCTGGGGCGCGAAGATGTCTTGGATGACGGAGAGGACGGAGGCTTGGGTTTCCCCGTAGGTGTAGGGCCGTGGCGGGACGTCGGCGATGCCGGTGAGCCCGTCGTCGGTGTGGATCCGAACCAAGACGTGGTCTGCGGTGTGCACCTGCCCGGAGGCGAATTTGAGCGGGTGCGTGTAGGGGATGGCGTACGGGATGGTCTCAATGTGGGAGATCCGCATCAACGCACCGCCTTTCTGGTCGATTCGTAGTCTGCGTACAGGGTGCGGAAGTTTTTCACTAGTGGTGAGGTATTGGATTTCAGCCAGGCTAGGGAGAGGTCGACCCGGGGTGGGTTGCGCAGTGGGCGCAGCACCATGCCGCGGATGACGGAGTGTTTGGTGGAGGCGGGGATGAGGCCGACGCCGACGTTGGCGGCGACCAGGGCCAGCATGGTGGAGGTCTCCCTGACCCGCTGGACAACGTTGGGCACGAAGCCGTGTTCTTGGCAGGCACGCAAGGTGACTTGGTGGACGGCTGAGCCTTGCGGGTAGGCGACGAAGTTGACGGTGGCTAAGTCTGCGAGGTCGATGGTACCTTTGGCGGCGAGCTCGGATTCTTCGGGGAGTGCGACGACCAGCTCTTCTTCTTCGATCAGCATGGTCTCGATCTCTTGGGAGTGGACCGGCGGGCGCAGCACAGCCACGTCGAAGCGGTGCTCCAACAGGCCTTGTTCCATTTGCGGGGTGAGCATCTCCCCTTGAATGTCTAGGCGCAGGCGTGGAAAGTGGAGCCGGGCCTGTTCGACCATCCACGGCATGTGCCGGTAGGTGGCGGCCCCGGTGAAGCCGACCCGTAGGACGCCTTGGGCACCGTCGGCGACGTGTTTGACGTCTTGTTCGAGGGCTTCGATGGCGTTGATGATGGATTGGCCGCGTTCGAGCATGAGTTCACCGGCCTCGGTCAGCTCAACTTTGCGGGTGGTGCGGTTGAAGAGTTGGACCCCGAGCTCGGTCTCCAGGTTTTTGATCTGCTGGGAGAGCGGGGGTTGGGCCATCATGAGGCGCTCGGCTGCCCGGCCGAAGTGTTTTTCTTCCGCGACCGCGATGAAGTATTTCAGTTGCCGAGTCTCCACGAGTGGCTCCCCCTCCTTAGCGTCTTCCAGTGCGGGCAGTGGTGCTTTTGACCAGACTACGGACCCGCACTAAGACAAGGGAAATACCATTATTGCCGGTATTGATATGCTGGCGCTATCAATCGGTGTTGACTGGTTCGCTGACCGCCGGGGCTAGGCCCTGACTTCATTACCCGCTAGCGTGCGGTTGTGCGGCGGCCGGCACGTTCTGCGAACCGATCGATGGCATGCAACACTTCGTCACTGCGCCAGAACGGACCCATGTTGTGTTCGTGCTTACTTTGGAGGATGCCAGCATCGACGAGAGCCTTCAATGGCGGGTAGACGTTGGGCATTTTGGAGCCGAGTAGTTCGGCGGTTTTAGCTGCGGTGAGCACCGGCTGCTCGGTGATGATATCCAGCAGCCGCCAGGCGTTGCTGTTTCGGCGTACAGTGAGCCGGTCTTCCCACGAGACACGTATAGCATCAATTTCCGCCACTAATTGACGGGTATTCTCGATTGCGTCCAATGTCGCCTGTGCGAAGGCCTCAACGATGGGTGTTGGATCGCCTGCACGGTATTCGGTCAGCGCCGCGTAGTAACCGTCGACTTCCGCAAGTAACCCCGCCGAGACCGGGATGGATACATTTTGGGTGACGCCTCGGTTACGCAACATAGCTTGGGCGAAGGCGCGTCCGGCACGGCCGTTTCCATCGCTGAATGGGTGAATCGTTTCAAATTGAGCGTGCGCAAGTGCCACCGACACCAAAACCGGCAGGTCGGTCCGAGCGGCAAAGGCAGTGAGGTCGTCGATGAGGTCCGGGATTCGTTCATGCGCGGGCGCCACGTAGTCAGCGCCGACCGGGGAGGATGCGCTGCGCCCAATCCAGACCGGCTCCTGCCGCCAGCTGCCAGGAGTGTGTTCGGGGTGGTCTTCCAGTAGAACTTGATGCATCGTACGAATCGATGTTTCGTCGATTTTGCTGGCCAGCTGCAGGGCAGCCTCCATGGCGCGGGTGTTCGCGGCAATGTCTTTTGCGTTTCTCCCCCGGTTCAGCCCGAGATCGGCACTGAATATATTTCGCGCGCTAGCCGTCAAGTTTTCAATCTGCGACGAGGACGCGGCTTCAGACCGCAAAAGTACCGGCGCGAAGTTCTTGACCCGCTCACCAAGTTGCGCATCGAACCGGGCCAGCTCTGACGCTGCGGTTTCCGCCCGTGCCAGCGTGGCGCTTTCAAGCTGAGGGACAGCATTTCGGATCAGCGGGGGAACAGTCATAATTTCCTCCCCTCAGTTTATGAGGAACTCAGTTACTCATAATTTTATCAGCATCCATTATGAGGAACTGAGGAAACTAAAGGGCAGCAGCGGAAGACCACGGCGGGGAGTCCCTGCCGTGGTCTTCCGTCTCAGCGTTGTTGGTTAGGAGCGCGGCCGTTTCTTTTCCGGGTCGTAGAAGGGGAACTTCACGACGGTGGCCGGGATGCGCTTTTGTTGCCGGTCGAGTTTGCCGATCTCGACTTCGGTGCCTGGTTCGGCGTATTCGACCATCATCCGGCACAGGGCGATGTTCTTGCGCAGGATTTGCGAACGCGTCGCGCTGGTGACGACTCCGACTTGGAAGCGGCCGGAGTGCACCGTGTCGCCGTGACCGCCGGGCTCGTTGCCGGCGACCTCGAGTCCGACGAGGGTCCGCTGCGGATTCTCCTTACGCTTGATGAGCGCCTCCTTGCCGGAGAAGTCATCTTCCTTGGTTTTCAGCGGGACGGTGAACCCAATGCCGGCCTCGAATGGATCGATTTGGTCATCGAAGTCGTACCCGGCGAAGACCAGACCCGATTCGATGCGCAGCATGTCGAGGGCGTCCAGCCCCAGCGGGGTGAGACCGTATTCTTGGCCGGCCTCCCAGACGGCGTCCCACACGTCCACGGCGTGGTCCGGGTGGCAGAAGATCTCGTAGCCGAGCTCGCCGGAGTAGCCGGTGCGGGAGACGATGACCGGGATGCCCTGGTGGTCGCCGATCCGACCGATGACGAAGCGGAACCAGCCGACGTCCTCGAAGTTGGTTTCTTTGTCATTGGTCCAGATCAGCGGGCGCAGGATGTCCCGGCTGGCGGGGCCTTGGATGGCGATGTTGTGCAGCTGGTCGGTAGAGTCTTTGACCCAGACCCGGTCGAGGCCGAGCTTTTCGGCCAGTTCGCGCAGCCAGCGGCCGGTGTAGTCGTCCCCGACGACGGCCCGGAAGCGGGTGTCGGTGAGCCGGAAGATGGTGCCGTCATCGATCATGCCGCCGGTGTCATTACAGAACGCGGTGTAGACCACTTGGCCGTTGGAGAGTTTGCGGATGTTGCGGGTGGCCGCGTACTGCAGCAGGGCCTCGGCGTCGGGACCGAGGACCTCGAACTTGCGCAGGGCGGACAGGTCCATGATGGCCGCTTTTTCCCGGCAGGCCCAGTATTCGTCGATGGCGCCGTGGCCGTCGAAGTGGGTGGGCAACCAGAAGTTGCGGTAGTCCACGAACTGGCTGGTCAGGGCGCTGGTGCGCGGGTGGAAGCCGGATTCACGGGTCATGGTGGGTTCCGATTCTGGGGTCACGCGGTGGGAGATGGCCATGGAGAAGTTCTTCTTTGCTGGGTAGACACGCAGGTGGATGTCCGTGCAGACCCATGCGTTGGAGGGGTCGATGTCATCCGGGCAGGCGGAGGATGCGCAGATGAGGTCGGTTTTGGCTTCGAACAGCACGTAGTCGCCCGGCCGTGACCACGGCTCATCGAAGATGAGCAGGTTGTGGGCGTCAAACATGGTGTTGTAGAACAGGTTCAGCGCTGGCCAACCCTTGCGTTCTTCCACCTGGTAGGGCTTGAGGACGGCGTTGAAATTGTCCGTGCAGTTCACGTGGCCCGGGTAGCCGAAGTCCTCGTAAAACTTGGAGTTGCAGGCCAGCCCGAAGGTGTCGTGGCGGCCCACGGTGTCATGGACGACCTCCACAAGCGGGTCAAAGTCTTGGTCGTAGAACTTTCCGCATAGGCCCGGTTGCGGGTAGGCGTTGCCCATGAAGTAGTGGGTGGCGATGGAGTCTAGGCCGCGTTCTTGGCCCTTCTCCAGTTTGCGCAGGTCGAAGGCGAGGAAGTCGGAGCATTGCCGGCCTTCCACGTCGATGACTTGGATGTAGTCGCCCTTTTTGACCTCGTAGCTGAAGGCGGTGGCCCGGTTGATCCGCACGTCCAGAATGGGCTCGGCCAGCGGCGGTGGCAGGTCCCGGTGCGTGCTGACCGGTGGGTTGGCCCGGATGATTTCCACCATCAGGTCCGAGGGCGGGTTCGCCTCATCTAAGTCCATCATCCACGTGGGTGCCGCGACCACGACGGTGATGTCTCGTTGCGCGACGAAGGACTCTTGGGAGCCGGCCCGGGAGCTTTCCCCGAACAGGTGCACGGCGGTGGCTTTGTCTGGGCGCAGGCCACGGTCGGCGAGCGCGGCGATGACGTCCGCGTGCTGCGGGTTCTGCCGGTGGGAGGTGGCGTCCATGTTGGTGAGCACGGTGGCGGGGGCATCGCCGTGCAGGCCCAGGGCGGCGAAGTCCACGCCGCCTTGGCCGAGCACCGTCACCTCGGCGCGTTGGGCGCCTTGGCGGTCGACGATGGTGATCTTGTCACCGGTTTCTAATTGCAGGCCGGTCACGCCGCCGGGGCGGACCCAATAACGTTCGTGGCCTGGGGCCAGGGGCAACAACCCGGGTTGGATGAGACGGGGGCGGGCGATGTCCAGTGGCGCAGTCATGGTGAGTCAGCTCCTACGTTGTAACTGATGCGGGGGCGCTAGGTGTGTGGGGCAGGTTCGGGCTGCCGTTCGGCGGCGTCGTCGGGCCGATAATTGGGATCTGTGATGGCCATGAAGGTCTCCAGGGAGTCGTCTTTGATGGCGAGCCAGGTGTCCGGCAGTTCCGGTGCCATGGTGCCGGTGTTGGTGGAGGCGTAGCAGCGGTTGCGGAAGCCCATGATGTCTTCCTGCTTGTGCTGCAGCCAGAGTTTGAACAGTTCGCCTTGGCCTTCGACGTCGAAGTCCGGGTAGTCGCTATAGGCGAGCAGGTCCCGGATGTAGGCGGCCTGGAAGTCGATCTCGGCGTCGTGATCGGCTAGGGCCTCTTCTTTTGCCAGCCAGGCGTCGGCATCGGCGCGGCGGGTGGCGTGGTCCGGGACCTGGATTTCCCCGAGGATGACGTCCCGGGCGTACCACGCTTGGGCGTCGAACATGTTGAAGGTGTAGTACTGGTCCTGCATGCCTAGGAAGATGAGCTTGGGGTTGTCCACCCACAGCACCCCTTTATACAGGTTGGGCGGGTAGAGCCGGTTGGAGCTGACCAGCCGAAGGTCATCGTGCAGGTACGGGTGGTGGTGCAGGTATCCGGTGCACATGACAATGGCGTCGATCTCTTTGCTGCTGCCGTCGGCGAAGTGGATGGTGCGACCTTCGGCACGGGTCATCAGGGGTTTCTCTTCGCAGCCATCGGGCCAGTCGAAGCCCATGGGCGCGGTGCGGTAGCAGAAGGTCACCGACTTGGCACCGTACTTGTAGCACTGGGAACCGATGTCCTCGGCAGAGTAGCTGGCACCAATCATCAGGACGTTCTTGCCCTCGAATTCGCAGGCGTCTTTGAAGTCGTGGGCGTGCAGAACCCGGCCGGTGAAGTGCTCGAGGCCTTCGAACTCGGGCACGTTCGGGATGGAAAAGTGCCCGGTGGCGACCACCACGTAGTCGAACTGGTCGGTCTCCATCTTGTCTTCGGTGTAGTTCATGACCGAGACGGTGAACTTTTCGGTGTCCTCGTTGTATTCAACCCAGCGCACGGCGTGGTTGAAGCGGATATATTGGCGCACATCGGATTGTTCGACGCGGGCCTTGATGTAGTCCAGTAGCACGGCCCGTGGCGGGTAGGACGGGATGGGCCGGCCGAAGTGTTCCTCGAAGGAGTAGTCGGCGAATTCAAGGCATTCTTTGGGGCCGTTTGACCACAGATAGCGGTACATGGAGGAGTGGACCGGCTCCCCGTTGGCGTCCAGTCCGGTGCGCCAGGTGTAGTTCCACTGGCCGCCCCAGTCTTCTTGTTTTTCGTAGCAGACGATCTCCGGCAGTTCGATGCCTTTGCGGCGGGCGGCATCGAAGGCACGAAGTTGGGCGAGACCGGAGGGACCGGCCCCGAGGATGGCGATGCGTGTGGACACGGTGACTCCTGTGGGTGTGCAGCCATGGATCCGCCCGCGACTGTGAGGGCGGTCACAATATGCTCATATTAGGCCGCGTTTCAGGAGTTAAACAAGAGCGGGTTCGACCCTTAAAGGACCGAACCCGCTAGCAGCTTAATTCCGGCTAGATCAGCCCGTCTAAGGACTGGTTCTTGGCCAGCGTCACGGCGGTTTCGAGGGCGGCGGACATGGCCTCGTAGCCCTTGTCTTCGGAGGAGTTTTCCAGCCCGGCACGGTCCAGAGCCTGCTCCTCTGTGTCACAGGTCAGGACCCCGAAGCCGACCGGTTTTCCGGTCAGCAGCGAGACATCCATGAGTCCGGCCGTCGCACCCTGGCATACGTAGTCGAAGTGCGGGGTGCCACCGCGGATGACCACACCGAGGGCGACCACGGCGTCATATTCTGCGGCCAACCGGGCGGCGGCAATGGGCAGTTCGAAGGTGCCTGGCACGCGGACGATCTTGTATTCGATCCCGGCTTCGGTTGCGGCGCGTTCGGCGCCGGCGACGAGGCCGTCCATGACTTGCTGGTGCCAGTTGGCGGCGACGATGACCGCGCGCATGCCGGCTTCGCCGGCCTGTTTGAGCTGATGGGTGTCCGTTTGGGGTGCGCCGTGTCCGGCCATGAAGTTCTCCTTGGAATGGAAGTGGTCTTGAAAGGAAAGTTTAGTTGCTGTGTTTGAGCAGGTCTTCACTGATGGTGTGGCCCATCCGTGCGACCTTGGTGCGCAGGTACGCCTCATTGGAGGCTCGGGCCGCGATGGCGGTGGGGACCTGTTCTGCCACGGCGATCCCGGCGGATTGCAAAGCCTCGACCTTGGTCGGGTTGTTGGTCAGCAGCCGCACCGAGTCAAGGCCGTATTGGCGCAGGATTTGGGCGGCGGCGGTGTAGTCGCGGGCGTCCACGGGCAGGCCGAGGTGGACGTTGGCGTCGACGGTGTCCACGCCTTCGTCTTGGAGGGCGTAGGCGTGCATCTTTTGGGCCAGGCCAATGCCGCGGCCTTCGTGTCCGCGCAGGTAGACCAGCAGTCCGCCTTCGGCGGCAATCTGGGCTAAAGCTGCGGTGAGTTGTTCGCCGCAATCACAGCGTTGGGAGCCGAAGATGTCTCCGGTGAGGCACTCGGAGTGCAGGCGCACCAGCAGGGTGGCGCCTGCAGGTGAGGGGGCAGAGAGCACGAAGTGTTCGATGCCGGTCCCGGCCTCGGCGAACGCTTGTCCGGAGAGGGTACCGAACGGAGTTGGGATCGGCACAACCGGCGAGGGCACCAGCTGGATGGCCGGCGGGATCTCCGGCTGTCCTGAACCCCCGGCTGTTGCGACCGTGTCCGCGGTGAGATCGTCTTCGCCGGCGTCCACTAAACGGGTGGCGTCTTCGCACTGCTCAATGTATTGGACAAGGTCTTCGATGGAGACCAGCGGGAGGGAAAAGGCGTCGGCGAACGCGCGAAGCGCGGGCAGGCGCATCATGGTGCCGTCGTCGTGGTTCAACTCGGCGATGACCCCGGCCGGGGTCAGCCCGGCCAACCGGCACAGATCCACGGCGGCTTCGGTGTGGCCGCGGCGAGCGAGGACTCCGCCGTCGACGGCCCGCAGCGGGAAGATGTGCCCGGGCCGGACCAGATCGGCCGCGCTGGCCTGTTCGTCGGCGAGCAGTTTCACGGCAACGGTCCGGTCGGCACCGGAGATCCCGGTGGTGATGCCGGCGGCGGCGTCGCAGGAGAGTGTGTAGGCGGTGCCTTTGGCGTCCTGGTTGTTACGCACCATGGGTGGCAGGCCGAGTACGTCGGCGCGGGCTGCGGTGATCGGCGCGCAGATGACACCGGAGGTGTAGCGGATGGTGAAGCCCATCAGCTCCGGGGTGGCTTTTTCTGCGGCGAAGATGATGTCGCCTTCGTTTTCCCGGGACTCGTCATCGACGACTACGACGGGTTTGCCGGCCGCGAGCGCCTCGAGCGCGTCTTCGATGGGGTCGAGTTCGAGCGGGGTGTCGGCGCCGTCACGGTCGTAGGCGCGGAAGTCGTCGCTGCCGGTCTTCGAGGTGTAGCTGAAGGGTTGAAGAGTGTTTGTCATGGTGATCACTGGGTGGTCTCGGTGTGGGGTGGGACGGCTGGGCTGAGGAAGGCGGCGAGGCGTTCGGCGTATTTGGCTAGGACATCGACTTCGATGTTCACGGCGTCGCCGACGCGCAGCTGGCCGAGAGTTGTCTCGTTCAGTGTGGTGGGGATGAGCCCGACTTCGAAGAAGTGTGTGGCGGCATCCGGTTCGGAGACGGCGGTGACGGTCAGGGAGACACCGTTGACCGCGATGGAACCTTTGGTCGCCACGTATTTGGCGAGGCTGGTGGGCAGTTCGAAGCGGAACCGTTCCCACCCTTGAAGGTCTTCACGTTCCACGAGGGTGGCTAGCCCGTCGACGTGACCTTGGACGACGTGGCCGTCGAGTCGGTCGGCGGCCCGGACGCAGCGCTCTAGGTTGACGGTGGAACCGTTGTCCAGCTGACCGATGTTGGTCAGGCGCAGGGTCTCCCCCATGACTTCAAGGCTGAGTGTCTCGGCCTGTTCGTCGATCTCGGTGGCGGTCAGGCACACCCCGTTGACGGCGAGGGAGGCTCCTAGGTCCATCGCGTCAACGTGGCCGGGGGCGTGCAGGGTGATGGTCCGGCCTTGGTCGGCGGAGACGGTGGCCCCGTCGCGGATGAGCGGGGCGAGGTCGGTGACGGTTCCGGTGCCGGTGACGATTCCGGTAAACATGCGTGTTCTTCTCTTTCGATAACTCAGGTGAGCGGAATTAATTCTTCGGTGTCGCTGGCGGCTTGGGGACCAGCCTGATGAGGATGTCGGGGCCGAGCGGTTGAGCGTCTTCAATCTGGTACGCCTGGGTGTCCCATGCTTGCTGCAGGCTCTGGTTGTTCAGGGATCGGATGGAGTTGTGCGCGGCTTGGTCGGTCCCGCTACCGATCAGCAGGGGTGCTTGGTAGAGGTAGATTTCGTCGGCTAGCCCTTCGGCAAGGAAGGCGCTGGTGATGTGTGCACCGCCTTCAATCAACACGTGTTCCACGCCGCGGTCGGCCAGGGCCGTGAGCACGGTGCGCGGCTCCCGGGTATTGAGTTGCAGGGTTTCGCCACCCGGTTCGGTGAAGATCTTGGCTGTTGTCTCGATCGGGCGTTCGCCCATGATGACTCTCAGCGGTTGCTGATCGGCCAAGACGTGGGTGTTTTGCTCTCCACCTAGGGTGTAGTTGCCGCGAGTGCGCAGCCGGGCCGAGAGTGCGGGGTCGTCCGCGAGTACCGTTCCGGTGCCGACGACGATGGCGTCGACAATGGAGCGAACGTGGTGCGCGTGGTCTCGGGAGCGGTCACCGGTGATCCACTGGCTGGAACCGTCTGCGGCGGCGATCTTTCCGTCCAAGGATTGCGCGATCTTGACCGACACGAACGGGCGATGGTTTCTCTTGGCGGCCGACCAGCGTTCGTTCAACGCGTTAGCCCCGGCGTGGGTGCTGTGGTGGTGGACGGTGACACCGGCAGCTCGCAAGGTATCGGCGCCGCCGGCGGCTGCAGGATCCGGGTCGATCACCGCGTAGATCACAGTGCCGATGCCCGCATCGATGATGGCCTGGCTGCAGGGTCCGGTGCGACCTACATGGTTGCAGGGTTCAAGGGTGACGACCATCGTCAGCTCGGCGGGATTCGGACGATCGTTGTCCGGAAACTTGGTGGCCAAGGCGTTGAGTGCTTCGACTTCGGCATGGGGTGTTCCTGCCCCGCGGTGATAGCCGGTGGCGACGGTGGAGGCGTCAGCGTCCAGAATGACGGCCCCGACCAGTGGGTTCGCTCCGCGCGTGCCTTGTTTTGCGAGCGCGACGGCATAATTCAGCGCATTGTCGATGACTGTCGCCGGTAATGGTTGCCCCATCTGCACGCTTGTCCTTCCCGAAGTAGTACTGCTCCGGGGTGCGTGTAGGTGACTAACCGGCCTAAAAACGCTGTGGCGGCTTCGGGTATGAACCTGCGAGTGATCGCCGAACAAGCGTTTCGGTCGGGTGACCTTCGTGCTTCTCCCATCCAGACTTTAACTGTCGGTACCGGAATTTCACCGGTTCAACTTCTTCCGCTTTAGCGGGCGAAGGTCGCGGACTATCACCGCCGGTTCGGACTTTCACCGACCCCGGAGCACGATTGTGTTCTTCCGTCCATTGAACCACACTCCGTGAGGATCTGGTTCAGACCGTCACAGTTCGTGACGATGATTCGCAACGGACGAAATATTTACTTAACGATCGTTCACCTGAGGTTGGACGGCACTATTCTTGTGCCATGGCGGATGAAATTTCACGAGATGAGAACATCAATTTCCGGACCCGCAAGTGGGTACGCCCGGAGGATTTGAACGCGAACGGCACACTTTTTGGTGGCTCCTTGCTGCGCTGGATCGATGAAGAGGCCGCTATTTACGCGATCATCCAGCTGGGCAACAATCGCGCGGTCACCAAGTACATGTCCGAGATCGAGTTCGTCTCCTCCGCCGAGCAGGGCGACCTGATCGAAATGGGTTTGAAGGCCACGCATTTTGGTCGCACCTCCATGACCATGCGGGCCGAGGTCCGCAACATGATCACCCGACAGCGGATCCTGGCTATTGAACGGATCGTTTTCGTCTCACTCGATGAAAACGGCAAACCCACCCCGCACGGCTACGACTGCATCACCTACGATCGTGACCGAATCCCGACCGAGCTCCAGCGAGATTAATGCCTACCACTTGGGGCGGTTTCTAGCGCACTTCGAGCTTTAGCTAGTGTCTCGGTTATTTCGCTGTATCGTCGCAGCAAAACCCTACTGCGGGTGACTGCGAATAGGAATAACGCACTCGCACCGACGGCTAGAGAAACCAAAATGACAAACCATAGCCTCATGGCAACTATCGGCTCTGCAGACTGACCAAATAAGTAAATTACAAACAACGTCAGCCAAGCGAGAACGTTCAAGGACGCCCCTAGGTAGATCCAAAACGTTCTGCCCTTCAGGATTTTCGCTAACTTGCTGTGAAACCTTAGAAGGTCCCTCTTAGTGAGTTCTTTCCAGTTGAAAGAACGGGATGTTCGAAAGAGGTAGTTAAGTCGATCATATTTTTCAGGCTTAGGCCGCTTGAGCGAAAGCACTGTGGAAAAAGTTTCCGCCTCAAGGCCCTCTAGCGCCTCCCGCAATTCTGCACCGGAAAGTTGCGACGCATCTCCTCTGTTTTGGTAGTCTTCAGCCGCACGAGCTAAGAGATATGGGTTTCTGCGAATCTGCTTCATCTCGTTTTTGGCACCAAAGAAGGGCCAAAACGCAAAACCTAAAATTAGGAGCGCGATGATCAGCAAGATCGTCTCTTCCAGAAGCGAATCTACTAAGAAATTCTCCCAGAATCCGCTGAAACCATCGGCAAGAAATTTTTCATAGAAACTTGTCGCGGCGATACTTGCCACGAAACTAGCAAGAACCGCTCCTAGCGCCGGCCAGAGGTATTGACGCACTTCTTGCAGGCGCGTTCGGTATTCCGAATACTCGGGGAACTCTTGCACTCGCTTCAGTCGGCATTCATATCGCCAAATCCCTGCGGCAAAGAATAAAGCTAGCGTGAGACACAAACCCGCGGCAGAGATTGCAGCGAAAACGGTGAGAGAAAGAGGCATGGGCATCCCTTAAGACGATCCGATAAGAATCACACCCCCAGATTGAAGCTATTCCATGTGTTGAAAAACTTCAAATGCCCGTCAAATACACGACAATGTGCGTCTACTCGCTAATCATCGAACGTGGCTCTAGCCCTCGTCTGGGTCCGGCGTGAAAATCTGCTCTATCGATTGACCAAACAGGCCCGCAATCCTGAAGGCTAACGGAAGCGACGGGTCGAAACGCCCCTTCTCGATCGAGATCACGGTTTGTCGAGAGACACCGAGACGTTCCGCCAGCGCCTGCTGCGATAGTCCTCTGGCCATTCGAAGTTCGGCAACGGAGTTTTTCATCCTGCAGACTCCCGCCGCACCAGGGCGTAGTTCACGATAAAGGCCAGCGCGGCGACGACCAGCACGTGGATGATAGTTAGCTGCCGGAGCCAATCAATGCTGAGAATGTCACCCAACGCTAGGCACAGGATGAGGCCTGCAGCGAGCCAGAAGAACGCTGAGGAGCTGGCTTCAGTGATCCAAACTCGCTCGATCGAGTGTTCTGCCTCCCGTTGTCCGCGCTGGATTTTGGGGCTGGGCCACAAGACCATGTACAGCGTCGGAGCGACCCCGAGGATGATGACGGCAGAGAAAACTAGGATGGCCAGCCACAGCGGCCGCGTTGGATCCGCCACATGAAAGAGCCAGCCGAGCATCGCGCCAACCAGCCCCGTTACTCCCCCAACAAACACTAGGCGCCTGGCCTTTGACCACGTCTTCATGGTGATCCACCCCTATTCAAGCTATGTAAACTTTCCTTTACGTGTAAAGCAACCTTGACAGATCGAACAGGCCACTGTCAAGCAAACTTTACATTTAGGTTCCTGCTAAAGTTCAGGTGGATCACTGACTTGATAACAGGTGGAGTTTTCATGCCTCACAACAAGCGGTTGCTCGGCATCATCGTCGGCGCCGTTGCCGTTTTAGCCCTCGCCGTCGCCGGCTCGATCATGTTCCTTAACAGCGGCGCGGGTCAAGACTTTGTGGGCACCTATCCGGGTTACGCCGAGCTGCCGGAGAACACGCCGACCGGCTTCCCTGCCTGGCTTGGCTGGCAGCACTTCTTCAACTTCTTCCTGATGGCGCTGATCATCCGGACCGGCATTCGCGTCCGTACGGTCCAGCGTCCGGAAGCGTATTGGACACCCAAACCTAGGAAGTCCCGCGGTGGCCGCGGCACCAAAACCGGCAAGAAGATCAGCATTGACCTGTGGTTCCACCAACTCCTTGACGTGCTGTGGGTGCTCAATGGCCTCATTTTTGTGGTCTTGCTCTTTGCCACCGGGCATTGGAAGCGGATCATCCCGACCAGTTGGGATGTGTTCCCGAATGCGCTGAGTGCTGCGATGCAGTACCTGAGTTTCAACTTGCCGAACGTGGATGCTTGGTACAACTACAATTCACTGCAGCTGCTGAGCTATTTCACGGTGGTGTTTGTCGCTTCCCCGGTGGCGATCCTGACTGGTCTACGCACGAGCGAATTCTGGCCCAAGAGTGCCGAGGGACTCAACAAGGTCTTCCCCATGCAGCTGGCCCGTGCCGTCCACTGGCCAACCATGATCTTCTTCGTGGCCTTCATCGTGGTGCACGTGATCCTCGTGCTGGTACCGGATGCCAAGACTCAACTGGCCTACATGTTCGCCGGAACAGACCAAGATACCTGGCTGGGTGTATGGCTCACCATCGCCGCCGTTGCCGTGACAATTGGGGCCACCTTGGCTTCCCGAGCCGCGCTGATCGCGCCTTTGGCGAGACTTTCCGGTAAAGTTACACGCAAGTAAGCTTCTTGCAACTGATGAGGTAAGAGTTGCCGCGGCGCTTGGCGAGGGGAAAAGCACAGGCGCCGCGGTTACTTTTTGAACCGACCAACCTAAAGAATTTGATCCAACACGTGTTGACCAAGACAGCTGACCTTTTCCGTACTGCCCGCATTGGACTGCAATTGTGGACCCGCCGCCAGTGGCTCATCGCCCTCGGCTCGAGTATTGGTTACGCCCTGCTGCTGGGGCTGCCGACAGTCCTAATTCCCAACGACATCTTTGCCCGCGACATCGACACATTGTGGTGGAACTATCCGGTCTGGATCCTGACGTCGATCTTCGCTGGGATGCTCACGGCCAGCTACATTCGTCCCCGCGCGGAGGCGCAGACCGAAGAGATCGAGAACGACAGCACTGCGGAAACCCGCTCGGCCAAGATGGGCACTGTCGGTGGCGTTCTGGCCTTCTTCGCAGTTGGCTGCCCGGTGTGCAACAAGCTGGCGTTGATCGCCCTGGGCTACACCGGAGCCATGACGTACTTCGCGCCGATTCAACCGTTCTTCGCGGTCGGAGCGCTACTGCTGACGGCAATCGCACTGCTGTACCGACTCCGCGGACAGGTCTACTGCCCAATCAAACCGGTACCGACGGCGGCCTAAGCGGACAACTCGGCAGGCGTCGGCAGCCTCTTCCTAAATTACTTGCGGGTAGGTAGGCTGCTCTCATGCCCGTCACCACCTCGGAAACCTTTGTCACCTCAGGGGCTAACGGCCAGCCACTGCACGGCACCCGTTGGAAACCCGACTCGACAAAGCCCACCACCAAAGCCCTACTAATCGCCCCTGCCATGGCGACTCCGGCAACGTTCTACACCCCGATCGTGGGCTGGCTGAACGAGCAGGGCTGGACGGTGTACACGTTCGACTATCAGGGGCACGCGGCATCAATGCTGCCCGGCACAACTCTTGCGGACACTGACGCCGACATGCTGACGTGGGGCGAAGATCTACGCCTCATGGTCGAATATGTGGCCGGACAAGAACAGTCCGAGACGAGACTGCACTATCTGGCCCACAGTTTGGGCGGCCAATTGTTGCCTCTGGTCGATACCTCGAGATTGGATGCGGCAACAATTGTCGCCTCGGGTAGTGGGTTTTGGGGTCATTCCAACAGCAAGAATCTTCTGCTAGCGCCCTTGCTCTGGTACGTGATCGCCCCTTTCACCACGGCACGTACCGGATATTTTCCGGGACGAAAGTTGAAGATCCTCGGTGATGTGCCGTCGAAAGTGATGCGTCAGTGGAGCGCTTGGTGCAAGCGCAAGAACTACATGTTCAGTGAATTTCCGGAACTTGCTGATCGCTTTGCTGAGGTCAAAGTAACGGTGCGCAGCGTCTCCTTTAGTGACGATCGAACCATGCCGGGCCGGGCCACCAAGGCACTGGAGAGCTGGTATCCACAAGATTTGATGCAGGCTCACCGCTACGAACCGGCGGAGCTAGGCGTCGCGAAAATCGATCACATGGGCATCTTCCGCCCTGACGCCGCTGAGCTTTGGCCGCGGGTCTTTGCCCACCTTGCCGTCGCTTAGATCTTATTGAAGGCGATCATCCGCTCTATAGCCTCGGTCATGTCTTCTTCCGAGACCGCAAAGTTCACGCGCACATAGTCGCCACCTTCGACTGGGTCGAAGTCGAGTCCCGGCACGATCGCCACATACTTCTCTTCAAGGAGTGCCGAACAGTATTGGATGGAGTTCTCGTAGCGCTCAGCCATTCGGCCCAGCGGGAGGTAGACGTAGAACGCTCCATCAGCTGGGGCGGGTTCGCCGAAACCTAGTTCAGGTAGTGCATCCAAGAACCGTTGGCGGTTGGCGGCATAGGTTGCGACATGGCTTTCGGCCTCCGCGTACGAGCTTTCGGTGAACCCGGCCACCGCAGCCAGCTGGGCGGTATGCGGGGCGCACAACGCGACATTGCCAGCCAAGGAGCTGACGGAGTTGCGCAAGAATTCTGGAACCAGCATCCAGCCGAGCCGTGAGCCGGGCATTCCCCAAAACTTGGAGAACGAGGAAATGACCACGTGGTTTCGATCTAGCTCCCAAGCACTCATGGTCTTCGGGGCCGTCGGGTACGTGATCCCGTGGTAGATCTCGTCGGAGATGAGCAGCACATCGTTCTTTCGGCACCATTGGCTGATCTTGCTGAACTCATCCGGGGTGATCATGGTGCCGGTCGGGTTGGCGGGCGAGGCGATGATGAGCCCTTGGAGTTCTCCATGCGCGGCCACTTCGGCCTCGAGGCCCGCCACGGTGGGTTGGAAGCGTGACTCGGCACCGGCCGGCAGGTCGACCGGCACACAGTCCACCGACTGCAGAATGTTGCGATAGGCGGGGTACCCGGGGCAGGCAAGGGCGACGCGGTCGCCAGGGTCGAAAGCAGCTAGGAAGGTCAGCAGGAAAGCGCCCGATGCGCCGGTGGTCAGTACGAAGTCATCGATGCTCAGTTCCAACCCGTACCAGCGACGGTAGTGCTCAACGAGCTCGGTTCGCAGCTCGGCCCGGCCAGCGATCGCGGTGTAGCCCAGATGAACTCCGGAAGTCTGCACGTCGATCGCCGCCTGCCGCACATCGGCAGGTGCGCCGGCTGCCGGTTCGCCGGCGCTGAGAGAGATCACCGGACGTTGCTCGGCACGGAGCTCGGCGACTCTGGACATGATGTCCATGACCTTGAAACTTGGCACTTGGCCACGCCGGGAAATCTTCACGCTGTCCCTTCCATCATGATCTTCTGATTCACACTACGTGTTTTCAGCTACAGCCCACTGTATCGGCCGGTGCGCCGAGCCCGATCCGGTACGGTGGAATTGGCGAGGAGGCGATGTGCAGGATTTCGACTGGGCGCTGGTTTCAGACCAGCTTCTGCTGACCCCGGAACACTCAGTGGCGGTGGTCATTTCTGCCTGCGTGATTTATGCCGTCTTTCTTTTTTACATCCGGATCTTTGGCCAACGCACCTTGGCGGGTCTATCAACCTTCGACGCGTTGGTCACCATCATGATCGGCGCGATCGCCGGTCGTGTCATTCTCGGCACCGCCCCTACCCTCATGTCCGGGGTGATCGGCCTGCTGAGCCTGCTCATCTTGGAAGGCATCTTCGGAGCCATGCGTTCCTTCACCCGCGGGGACCGGCTGCTGAATGTGCCAGCCCAGGTTCTGATGGCAGGAGACCAGCCCCTAGAGCGCCGCATGCGCATCGCCCGGGTGACCTTGGCGGAATTACACTCTGTGCTGCGCCAAGCAGGCGTTTCCCACTATGGCCAGGTGGCGGCTGTGATCTTGGAACCTGGCGGGAAGATCTCGGTCCTCAAACGTGGCGAACCCATCGATCCACACCTATTGCACGGGGTGCACGGAGCCGAACACGTGCCCGCCGAGCTGCTCCGAAGGATCGAAGAATAGCCGCAATTTCGGCCTCGCACCTGCAACCATGCGCCTCGACTGTGGTGGAATAGTGGCAGGCACGTCCGCACGTGGCTTGCCGGATGACGAAAGGTCTCGCATGCGCCGCCCACTCGCCGCCCTGTCCGCACTCGCCCTGAGCGTGACTTTGGCAGGTTGCTTTCAGATGCCACAACAGCAGCCGGAACCACCCCAAGGCGGTCAGCAGCAACCTCCTGCACAACCGCCGCAATCCCCGCAGCCTCAACCTGAGCCGCCTTCCCCGAGTCCGAGCCCGTCTCCAGACAATTCGACGCCTCCGGTGTCGGCTCTTGAACCGGATCTGTCCGAACCGACGCCGCCTGCAGGTGACTACGAAGAGGCGACAGAAGAGCACCCGGCCCGCAATGTGCCAATCCCGACCCTTGATGAGGAAGCGAAAAACCAAGACGACTCCGGGGTGCTGGCCACCGTGAAGTACTACGTGCAGACCCAAGACTTCGTCAAGCAGACCGGCAACGCCAAACCGTTGTCCAAGATCGTCACCGAACAGTGCAAAGCCTGTATGCAATATGCGGCGAGCGTGAACTTCCTGACCTATAGCAAGGGCAATTGGTACGTCGGTGACGGGGTTAGCGTCGAGCAGGTCAGTGTTGGCCCTTCCCAGACGGACCCCAAGGTGAAAATCGCAACGTTCGAGTTCCTCGAACCGGAGATCATCTTGGTTGAAAATGGGGTGGCCCGCGTCGTTGAAAAAGAGCACACCTACGACTCCAAAATGGCGCTGCGCTTTGATGAGACTCTCGGGCACTGGGTAGTCCTCGATGTGACCGCCGAACGAATCAAGTAGTCCGCGATCCGGTGAGTCCAGACGAGTCCGCACCGAAATCGGTCACCGGGCGAATCCTCAGCATTTTGACCGTCTTTGAGTCAGGGCAACGCTCCATCTCTCTGACGGACATTGCCGAGCAAACAAAACTACCGCTATCCACGGTGCACCGCTTGGTCGGCGAGTTGGTCCAATGGCGCTTCCTAGCCAAGAACGAAACTGGCCGCTACCAGCTCGGCATCCGCCTGTGGGCGCTCGCCCAAAACACCGGCCGGCAACTACGGGACGCCGCCAGTCCCCTGCTGCAGGACCTCTTCTCCCTGACCGGAGAAACCACCCATCTGGCCATCCGCGACGGTAACGAAGCCCTGTACATCGAGCGCCTGTACTCCACCAAGCGCGTGGCCCGGGCCGCCAAGGTTGGCGGCTCACTGCCGCTGCACGCCACGGCGGTCGGAAAATGCATCTTGGCCTTCGAAGAAGACTGGGTTCGGGATGCCTACCTGCAGCTGCCCATGAAGCGCTTCACCCCTTACACCGAGGTGAACCCGCAACGCTTGGCCAGCCAGTTGAGCAAGATCCGCACGCAAGGCTACGCCCTGGCACACGAGGAAGTCTCCATTGGCTCCAGCTCCATCGCCGTGCCCATTTTTCATACTGGTAGGCTCGGTGGCGCGATTGGCTTGGTCGTCTATTCCTCTCAAGCCCCTGACATGACGAAATACCTCCCGGCGATGCAGGCTGTCTCACGCAAGATCGAGAAGGCCACCGAGTTCATCCCGCTGGAATCCCTCCACGACGCCCACAAAGACCTACCCCGTGGGCCAGAAGACATGTTGGACTGACCCGTCCCACCTTTCTGACAAGACCCCACCACAATGTCACTTCCACTGAGTGGAAGTTTCTCCTCGCCGCATGGACGTGAGCTAGCCCACACTTAGTGGAACAGTTATCCATCCATCGGTTTTACGAGGAGTCGTCTTGACTGAAACCACTGCCACGACCGGTTGCCCGTTCGCCGCAGCCGCATCCGGCGCGGACAAGGACTACCACGGCTATCAGCCGTTCGAGATGAAAGACCCGTTCGGCGCCTACGCCGAGCTGCGCTCCGAGGCACCCGTCATGTTCGATGAGCGCGTGGGCTACTACGTTGTGACCCGCTACGATGACGTGAAGTCTGTCTTCGATGATTGGGAGACCTTCTCCTCCGAAAACGCCCAAGCACCAGTGCGCAAGCGGGGCCCACAGGCCACCAAGATCATGGAAGAAGGCGGCTTTACCGCCTACTCCGGTCTGTCGGCTCGCCGCCCGCCAGAGCACACCCGCATTCGCTCCATCGTGCAGAAGGCTTTCACCCCGCGCCGCTACAAAGTGATGGAACCATTCATCCGGCAGAACGTGGTCGACTTGCTCTCCGCCATGCTGGAAAACCCGGAAAACCAGGGCGATATCCTGCGCGACCTGGCCTACGATTTGCCCACCATCACCATCCTGACCTTGATCGGCGCAGACGTTGAGAAGATTGACGATTTCAAACGTTGGTCAGATTCGCGCGCCGCCATGACATGGGGCGACCTGAGCGATGAAGAACAAATCCCGCACGCCCACAACTTGGTCGAGTACTGGCAGGAGTGCCAACGTCTGGTAGCCGAGGCGCATGCCAACGGCGGCGACAACCTCACGGCTGATCTGGTCAAGGCCCAAGAAGACGGGGCTGAGATCACCGATCACGAGATCGCATCCGTGCTGTACTCGCTGCTGTTTGCCGGCCACGAAACCACGACCACGTTGATCTCCAACGCCATGCGTGTGCTGCTAAACCACCCGGAACAGTGGCAAGCCCTGATTGATGACCCCAAGAAGATCTCCGGTGCCATCAACGAGGTGCTGCGCTACTCGGGTTCGATCGTCGCGTGGCGTCGCAAGGCCCTCAAAGACACCGAGGTCGGGGGTGTGCCCATCCCTGAGGGTGCCGAACTGCTGCTGGTGATGGGCTCAGCCAATCGTGATGAGAGCCAGTTCGAGAACGGCGAAGAGTTCGACATTTCCCGGCCCAACGCCTCCGAGCACTTGTCCTTCGGTTACGGCATCCACTACTGCCTCGGTCAGATGCTGGCCCGGCTGCAGACCAAGATCGCGCTGGAAGAGATCGTGAAGATCGCCCCTCATCTGCAATTGGTGGCCCCGGAAGAGATCACCTTCCGGGAGAACATTTCCTTCCGCGTCCCCGAGTCCGTGCCTGTGCGCTGGGACAGCTAACTACAAGGAGTTTTCAACGATGAAATCTAACGAGTTGATCCAGTTCTTTGACGGCGGCATCGAGCCCGAGCTCGAGCAGCTAGGCGGTAAGGGCGCGTCCCTCGTCTCCATGACCGCTGCCGGCATGCCCGTCCCGCCCGGATTCGTGGTCACCTGCTCGCTGTTCGACGAGTTCATGGCCGCGCACAATCTCCACGAGAAAGTCCAGGAAGCCCTCAAGGGTCTGGACCCGGAGGATGTTGACGAGGTTGAAGCGATCTCCAAGAAGGTACGCGAGAAAATTCTCTCCGCCCCAGTCCCGCCGGCCTCCTCCGAACTGACCCGGCAAGCACACCAAGACCTGATGGACCGCTTCGATGCTCCCGTCCCGGTAGCCGTGCGTTCCTCCGCAACCGCGGAAGACCTACCGGACGCATCCTTTGCCGGCCAGCAGGATACCTACCTGTGGCTAGAAGGCTTTGACACGGTTGGCGAGCACATCCGCAAATGCTGGGCCAGCCTCTACACCGCGCGAGCCATCCTGTACCGCCTGAAAAACAACATCCCCGATGAGGGGCTCTCCATGGCCGTGGTCGTCCAAAAGATGGTCAACGCCAAAGTCTCCGGGGTCGCCATGACCCTCGATCCGGCTACCGGGGACCGTTCCAAAATCACCGTCGACTCCTCCTACGGCGTGGGCGAAATGGTCGTCTCCGGCCAAGTCACCCCGGACAACATCATGGTGGACAAAGTCACCATGGGCCTGGTGTCCGAACACATCGGCGACAAGCACGCCGAACTGGTTCCGGACCTCGGCGCCAAGACCCTGATCGAAAAGGAAGTCAGCGCCGAACGCCGCGCCGTCCGTTCCCTGAACGATGAGGAACTCACCCAGGTCGCAACCATGGCCAAGCGTGCTGAGAAGCACTACGGCTGCCCGCAAGATATCGAGTGGGCGCTGGATGCTGACCTACCGGACGGGGAAAACCTGCTGCTCTTACAGTCCCGCCCGGAAACCGTCCACTCCGCCAAGGCACCCGCCACTAAGCCCGTCAGCACAGGCGGTTACGCCGCGAATCTGACCGGGGCCGGCGGCAGCGTCGGCGCGTTCGCCCTGTCCTCCATCACCTCCGCTTTTATCAAAAACTAAGGAATCCACCATGGCGATGAAGTCCTTTCCAAAGCCGTCCGAGCTACCGGTCCCTGCCGGGGCCGAAGGCTGGGAGAAAATCTACCCGTACTATCTGGTCTTCCAGGACAAACTGAAGGCCGAAGAAGATGAAAAGTTCTGGTTCTGCGACTCGCAGCACTGGCCAACCGTCTTCAAACCGTTCGAGACCATTGGCGCCGAGTTCGCCGTGAAGTGTCTGGGCCAATACAACGCCCGGCACCTGATGATCCCGACCGCCCAAGGCATCGACTACCGCATCCACTTGGGCTACCTTTACATGTCACCGATCCCGGTGCCGGAAGAGGACATTCCCGCCCGTGTACCGGAATTCGAGGCCCGCATCGGTCACTACTTCCAGAACTGGGAGTCGCTGCTGGCCCAGTGGCACACCAAGGTCAAGGACACCCTGTATGAGATGGAGGCGCTCGAGTTCGAGCACGCCCCTGACATTGTGCCCATGCAGGACATTCTGGACGGGGTCGGCAAGGATGGCTCCGAGAAGCTGCTGGAAAACTACGACCGGCTCATTCAGCTGGCCTACCAGAACTGGCAGTACCACTTTGAGTTCCTGAACTTGGGGTACATCGCCTACCTGGACTTCTTCAACTTCTGCAAGGAGGTCTTCCCGAACATTCCGGACCAGAACATCGCCGTCATGGTCCAAGGCGAAGACATGGAACTGTTCCGCCCTGACGACGAGCTCAAACAGCTCGCGGTGAAGGCCGTAGAACTGAACCTGCAGAAGCACTTCACCGACCCGGATAACGTGGAAGCCACCTTGGCGGCCATTGCTGCTGCCGAGGGCGGTCAGGAATGGCTGGACCAGTGGGAACAGGCTCAGGATCCGTGGTTCAACTTCACCATCGGTAATGGCTTCTACGGTCACGACAAGTACTGGCGCGATCACTTGGAGATCCCGCTTGGCTTCATCGCCGACTACATCCACCGGCTGGATCAGGGCCAGCAGATTCTGCGCCCGATGGCCGAGCTGGTGGCCGAACGCGAGCGCATCGTTGCCGAATACCAGGAGCTGCTGGACGCGGACACCGCCGCGGTCTTCGATGCTAAACGCGCGCTGGCCGCCACCGCCTACCCGTACGTGGAGAACCACAATTTCTACATCGAGCACTGGACCATGGGCATCTTCTGGCGCAAGGTGCGCGCCCTGTCCAAGCTGTTCGCCGAGGCCGGTTTCTGGCCTGAAGACGACGACATGCTCTACCTGTCCCGCAACGAGGTCCGGGATGCGCTGTTCGATCTGATCAACGGACACGGGATCGGCGCCAAGGCGATCGGACCGGTGTACTGGCCGGATGTCGTCGCCGAACGCAAGGAGATCGTCACCGCGCTGAAACAGGCCCGACCGGCACCAGCATTGAACACGCCACCGGAGGCCATCACCGAGCCCTTCACCCGCATGCTCTGGGGCATCACCACCGAACAGGTCCAACAGTGGCTGGCCGGGGACGACGACGCCGAATCCGGACTCAAGGGCATGGCCGCTTCCCCGGGCACCGTGGAAGGTTACGCCCGGGTGGTCATGGACGCCGATGACATCGGCCAAGTCCAGCAAGGTGAGATCCTGGTGGCGCCGGTGACCGCTCCGAGCTGGGGACCGATCTTCGGCAAGATCAAGGCCGCCGTCACCGACATCGGCGGGATGATGTCCCACGCCGCGATCGTCTGCCGCGAATACGCGCTACCGGCTGTCACGGGGACCGGTTCGGCATCCACCACCATCCAAACAGGCCAGTACCTGCGCGTGAACGGCACCGCCGGCACCGTGGAAATCCTGGACGGACCGACCTCCGAGGATGCCGTGACTGACCCAGCTGTTGCGGAGGCCGTGCTCTAATGAGTGCCACTTCCCCACAAACCGCTCTGATCACCGGGGCAGCCGGCGGCCTAGGCCGAGTCTTCGCGCTCGGCTTCGCCGCCGCCGGCTACCGGGTGGTCTGCGCCGACCGCAATCTGGCCGGCGCAGAAGAGACCGCCGCGCTGGTCAACGCCGAACAGGGTGACAATCGTGCGATCGGCGTTCCGGTCGATGTGACGGATCCGGAGTCGGCGGAGGCCTGCGCTAGCGCAGCCGCCGAGTTCGGGGACGGCAAGATCGATGTGTTGATCAACAATGCGGCCATCTACGCCACCATCACGCGAACCCCGTTCGAAGACATTGATCCGGCCGAATGGGACCAGGTCATGGCCGTGAACCTCAAGGGGCCTTGGTTGATGTCCAAGGCCTGTTCACCGCACATGCAGGACGGCGCCCGGATCGTGAACCTTGCCTCGGCCACCGTCTACTCTGGCTCCGAGCAATGGGCCCACTACGTGGCCTCCAAGGCCGGGGTGATCGGTCTGACCCGCGTGCTGGCCAAGGAACTGGGTCGACGCAATATCCGCGTCAACGCCCTCGCCCCTGGCTTCACGCTCACCGAAGCATCGCTGGGCCTGATGGAGGACGCAGCCAACTACGGGGTAGACCGTGGCGCGCTGCGCCGGGCCTCCGAACCCGAAGACATGCTCGGCGCCGCCCTATTCCTCGCCTCCGATCAGGCCGGCTACGTCGCCGGCCAGACCCTGGTGGTCGACGGCGGCCGTCAATTCATCTAAAGACCTTTTCGAACTGTTCTTATTTCAAGGAAGGACACACTATGAGCACCGTAGTTTTCACGGACGCTTCCGGCGTGGAACGTACCGCGACCGCTCAGGCCGGAGACTCGATCATGCAGACCGCCAAACGCAACGGCATCCCCGGGATCACCGCCGAATGCGGCGGGTCGCTCTCCTGCGCCACCTGCCATGTGTACGTGGATGAACGCAGCCAAGACGCATTCGAACCCATGGAAGAACTGGAAGACGAGATGCTCTGGGGCACCTCCGAGGACCGGGAAGACAACTCCCGGCTCTCCTGCCAGCTGCCGGCCGACGCTGCCGAAACCCTCTACATCACCACCCCGGCCACCCAGGTCTAGCCGACAGTAAGAATCTAGGACACAGACATGAAAACGGATGTGCTGATCATCGGTGCCTCCCAGGCGGGGGTGCAGCTGGCCATCTCGCTACGCGAAGACGGCTTCACCGGCACCATCACCATGGTGGGCGAAGAGAACCACCGCCCCTACCAGCGCCCGGCCCTCTCCAAGGAGTTCCTGGCCGGGGAAGTCGAATCCGAGCAGCTGATCTTCCGCAGCAACGAGTTCTGGGCCGAGCAACGCATCACCTTGCTCAAGAACACCCGGATCACCGCGGTGGATGGCACCACCAAAACCGCAACTACCGATACGGGTGAGCAGATTCGCTACGGTCGGCTCGTCTTGGCTACCGGTGCTCGCGCCCGAACCTTGATCGCCCCGGGGCTGGAAACCGATCCGAGCGGAGTGCACTACTTGCGGACCGCAGACGATGCCTTGGAATTGAAGGCCGCTGTGCCGGACGTGCAGCACGTCGTAGTCATCGGCGGTGGGTTCATCGGCTTGGAAGCCGCCTGCTCGCTGCACGGCATGGGCAAGACGGTCACCGTGATCGAAGCCGGACCCCGACTCGTCGGACGGGCGGTCTCGGCCGAAGTCGCGGAACTGTTCCTAGATAAGCACCGCGAACGCGGACTCGACATCCGATTGGAAACTGGGCTTGAAGTCGTCGAAGTCGATCAGCACACCAACTCGATCACCGCGGTGAATCTCAGTGACGGTGGCCGGGTCCCGGCCGATCTGTTGCTGGTCGGGATCGGGGTCATCCCCAACACCGAACTCGCCGAACAACTCGAGCTGAAGGTGGACGGCGGGATCGTCGTGGACGAATACGCCCGTACCTCCGACGGTCACACCCTGGCGGTCGGTGACTGCACCACCCTGCCGAACCCGCTGCCGGATCATCTGAAAGTGCCGCCGGTACATGGCACCCCTGCTAGCGATCAGGTGCGGATCGAGTCAGTCAACCACGCGATCGAACAGGCTAAGACCGCATCCCAGACCATTCTTGGCCGCCACGTTCGCTACGAATCGGTGCCGTGGTTCTGGTCCAACCAGGCAGACCTGCGGCTGCAGATTGCGGGCCTGAAAGACGGTTACACCGACACCGTGACGCGGTCCGTACCGGAGAAGAACAAACACACCGTATTGTACTACCGCGGCAACGAGCTACTAGCCGCAGACTGCATCAATGCACCCCTGGACTTCATGGCCGTTCGGCAGGCCTTGACCGCAGGGAAGAACATTCCCGCGGACGCAGCCGCTGATCCGAACACCATGCTGAAGAAAGTTACCTGCTAAGGAGCGCCATCATGACGACCACTGAAGAAACCACCGCGGTGGCGGACCCACGGGCCAAGGCGTTCGCAGCAGCCTACCCGGTCCGGCCCATCCCCACCGAGCAACCTATCAACACCGACCCGATCTCCAGCCCGCTCAGCCCTGACGCGGCAGAGGAGCTGGCCAAGTACAACCCGATTTGGGAGCGGATCGTTCCGGAGTCTCGCACCCGCGGCAATGACATTCACCTGCCGATCTCGCTGCGTTTCGCGCAGCGGTTGTGCGACGCTTACCCGGAGGCGGACCGCGACTTGGTGATGATCTCGGTGATTCTGCACGACACCGGGTGGGCCCACGTCGATGAGTCCCGGATCCTGTCCGAGGGCTTCGGCGACAACTGGCGTAAGGCCGCCATCCGCTACGAGCACGAAGAGCAGGGCTGCAAGGTGGCCCGGCGGGTGCTCGCCGAGCTCGACTACTCGGAAGAGTTCATCGAAAAGGTCTGCCAGATCATCGACGGACACGACACTCGTCCGGTGGCCTACAGTTTGGAAGATGCGCTGATGCGCGACGCCGACCGGCTATGGCGCTTCGACCACGCGGGCATCGCGCTGGCCGCCTCCTGGTTTAGCCAAGACCCGGCCTGGTACACCGACCGACTGACGGTCGAGATTGTCCCGGAGCTGCTGACGCAGGCGGGCTTCGAAATGGGCACCGCCGATCTGGCCCGCAGCAAGGAACTACTGCAGACGGGGATTCTGCGATGAGTACCGTCAACCTGCACAGCAGTCCACGCAGCATGCGAGCGGAGCTGCCCATCCCTTACCGGCACGTGGACACCCACTTTATCGGCGGGCAGTGGGTGCAAGCTCATGCCGTCGACCGAGCCGACGTGGTCGATCCAGCAACCGGTCAGGTCTGGGGTTCGGTCCCGCAGGGGAACGAGAAAGACCTGAATGCGGCCGTCAGCGCTGCCAAGACTGCCTTCGATGCGGGAACTTGGTCCGGGCTTCAGGCCGCCGAACGGGCGCAGTACCTGAACCGGATCGCCGATGAGATCGAGGCCCGGGCTGACATCCTGTCCTGGACGAACTCGTTGGAAAACGGCTCCCCGCTCGCGGAGACCGCGGGCGCTGCGGCCAACGCCGCCGGTATCTTCCGATATTTTTCGACGCTGGCGCACGTGATCGACGAACCGGATGTGCGGCCGGCTCCGCGTGGCGGGTTTTCCTCCACCGTGAAGCGGGACCCGATCGGGGTGTGCGCGCTGATCGCCCCGTGGAACTTCCCCATTAACCTAGTCGTGATCAAACTGGCACCAGCCCTGCTGGCCGGCTGCACCGCGGTCATCAAGCCTGCTTCGCCAACCCCGCTTTCGATCCGCATCATCATGGACGCCATTGCGGCCGCCGGCGTGCCGGCAGGTGTGGTGAACATGCTGACGGGTTCCGGTCAGCTAGGTGACAGGCTCGTCAAGCACCCCGACGTCGCCAAGGTGGCTTTCACCGGGTCGACTCCGGTAGGACGGAAGATCGCCGCTGCCTGCGGTGAGTTGTTGCGGCCGGTCACCCTTGAGTTGGGCGGCAAGTCGTCGGCCGTGATTTTGCCGGACGTTGATACCGAAACCTTGCGCGCTAATCTTGTGCGCTCCTGCCTGCGTAATACCGGTCAGACGTGCTACATTTCGACGCGGTTGATCGCTCCGGCTTCCAGGTATGAGGAGATCGTACAGCTCGTGGCCGAGGAGATCAGCGGTTCAGTCCAAGGCGATCCGCTGGCGAACGGGACCGTTTTCGGGCCCTGCGCCA
Organism: Micrococcoides hystricis; assembly: GCF_042434215.1. NCBI lineage: Bacteria > Bacillati > Actinomycetota > Actinomycetes > Micrococcales > Micrococcaceae > Micrococcoides > Micrococcoides hystricis. The sequence goes on from NZ_JBHLUB010000002.1 coordinate 57,277, forward strand.
CCGAGTCACAGTACCGGACGGTGCTGGAGTACATCGACTCGGCTGAAGCTGAAGGGGCACGCTGCGTCACCGGTGGCAAACCGGCCGAGCTTGAGGGCGATCTCGAGTCAGGTTTCTTTGTGGAACCGACCGTGTTCGCGGACGTGACACCGCAGATGCGCATTGCCCGCGAAGAGATCTTCGGGCCGGTCATCTCCATCATCGAGTACGACGACAGCTCGGGCGTGGACGAGGCGATTGCGATCGCCAACAACACCGAGTTCGGACTCGGTGGCATCGTCTTCACCGCAGACGAGGAGACGGGCAAGAAGGTTGCGGAGAAGATCGATTCGGGCTCGGTCGGTGTGAACTTCTTCGCCTCGAACCACGCGGCCCCATTCGGCGGGCGGCACGACTCCGGCATGGGTGTGGAGTATGGCCCAGAAGGGCTACACGCCTACCTGACCTTCAAGTCGATCCACCACCGCTAAGGGGGCAGGCGCGGCCCTGTTTAGAGTTCGTACTTTGCGAACTCGGAGGCCGGCAGCGGCAGCACCAGAATCCGGGGCTCTTTCGTCTTCGCCAGTTCGATGACGGACAGCCACCCGGTGGTGTCCCAGTGCCACTGCCCGTAGACGTTGTAGCTCGCGGCGGGGCCGCACCACAAGGGGACTCCTAGGAAGTCCGTTTTGTGGCTGTGGTGAAAGTGCCCGGTCAGCATCAGATCGATCTGCATGCGGTTCTGCGAGATCGTCAGGCCGAACTCTTCGGTGTTGGCCAGCTGCTTGTCTGCCATGACTTCAACCGGTGCGGGTACTGGCGGGTGGTGCAGGAGCACCACGGTGTGGCCGTCGAACTCGCGGCCGAGTTCTTGTTCGAACCAGCGCAGCTGATCGTAGTCGAGATGACCGTGGGGTTGGTCGTAGCCACCCGAATCGAGCCCAATTACCCGGAGGATCCCAGCCGAGGTCGTGACGAGGTGGACAGTGCTCTTGATGCGGCGCTGCATGGTGCGCATGCTGCGAACTGATGTGAGGTTGAAGGCCTCCCCGATGCTGCCCGGCGCATCATGGTTCCCGGGGATGGTGACGACCGGGATTCCGTGGTCGCGGGTCAGTTGGGCGAAAAGGTCCGCCACCATGCGCAGTGAGGTTTCTGGTTCGGTGTTGGCCCGGTCCAGGATGTCACCGGTGACGGCGAGTGCGTGCGGACGCAAGTCTCGGATCAACTCGACAGCGTCATACAGCCGCTGCCAGGGATCGACCGGAACGACAGGTGCTGGGCCACACTGAGCGGCGGGCAAGAGTTGGCCCGGGTTGGGCAGGTGCAAATCGCTGAGCTGGATCAAAGAAATCGTGTTCGTCATGCTAGGGCCTCCTGAAAGGTCCAGATGTGGTTGAGGTAGACCAGATCGCGGGTCCGGCACCCGTTTTCACGGAGATAGTAGGCCGTCCCACCGAGATTGCTGAGGACTTGCAGGGCGTTCATGAGGACCGCTGCCGGCGCTTCGAGGTGCAGAGTTTGGATTTCGTTCCAGCGCGGATGGTTGTGCAGACCCAGCGCGTGCAACCGCGAGAGCGTCTGGGCTTTCCATGCGGGACTGGTGTCAGTTTCTGTTCGGGTGTAATCGGCCAAGATGCGCCCGGTCGGGCGATCGGCCAGCTGCATCAACATGGCGGTGACCAAACCGGTGCGGTCCTTGCCAGCACCGCAGTGGATCAGAACTCCACCACTGTGTCGTTGAAAATGCTGGCTGATGGTCGAGATAATTTGCGCGAAAGCCGGGCCGGATTCGGTGAGCAAGTCGAAGTAGACCGAGTTGATGTCGGACAACACCGGAACCGGGCTGTCCCCGAAAGTCCTGCGATACAACGGCAGATGGATGCGTTCGATGCCTGTGCTGGGGTCCCAGTCGCGCTGACCAATGAAGAAGTCACTCTCAGTTTCTCCGGGTTCGCGCAGATCGACGATGAGCGAGATCTTCTGACGCAGTTGGACGGCGACCGGTTCACTGAGCCGGTGAGTCCACGAAGCTGAGCGGAAGAAGTGCGGAAGTGGTGAGCGAAAGTTGTCGAGGCCGATCGTGTCTTGTTCGAGTTTCGGGCGCAGGACCTTTCTCATAACTCTTATTCAAGGCGATCAAAGTGACCGGTAGAGGGTCTCGAGGTTAATTCTGGCGCAATAGCCCGCTAGACGTGCTCAGTTCGGTGCTACTCTCTGAACATGATCGTCACAACCACGCCCACCGTTGAAGGGCACTTCATCACCGATTACATCCGCGTTGTCTCCGGTGACACCATTGTCGGTATCAATATCGGTAAAGACTTCATGGCCGGAATTTCCAACATCTTTGGTGGTCGCGTAGAGGGGTACGAAAACGAAGCCCGTCAGGCCCGCGAGAACGCCTTAGCTGAGATGGTGGACTGGGCCCAGCAGCTGGGTGCCCACGGGATTGTTGGCGTGGACATCGACTATGAAGCGATGGGCCAAGGCAACATGTTGATGGTCGTCGCGACCGGCACCGCCGTCAGATTGCAGCGTCAGCACTAGTCGGAGTCAGAACGTCCAGACGTCTAAGCCTTCAACCGACGTCGAGAAACGTGCGCAGCTGGTCGAATGCCGGGATGACGACCGTGTACCGGGCACGCTTTCCATCTTGCGCGCGCGTGAGAATCCCAGTCTCGACTAGCTTGGCCAGATGATGGCTGACGGTTGCTTGGGTGATCTGCAGTGTCTCAGACAGTTCTCGGGCGGTGACCTGCTCGCATCCTTGTGCGGTAATGAAAGACAGTAATCGCAACCTTGTTGGATCTGCGAGTGCTTTCAACAGGTGTGCCATCTGGATGGCCTCGTCTTCACCAATGGGGCGCTCGTGCAGGGCACAGCACCGTTGGTGTTTGTTGACGGACTCAAGGTGGGACATCACTCAATCTTACATTGACAGCCATCTAAGTGAAACGATAACCTCGGACCCAGTTAGATGCACATCTAAGTGAAAGATTTTTGAATGCCCACCACTGCCTCCCGCCCCATGACTCGACCACCTCGCATGGGCTTTGTCGATCGCTGGCTGGCTCTCTGGATATTGCTGGCTATGGGCGCTGGTCTGCTCTTGGGGCGAGTTTTTCCAGGACTCAACGAGTTCCTCGATTCGATGAGTGTTGGGGGCATTTCTATCCCGATTGCCTTGGGCCTGTTGGTGATGATGTATCCGGTCTTGGCTAAGGTCCGGTACGACGAGACTCACCATGTCACGGGCGACCGCAAGCTTTTGGTCATGTCGATCATCTTGAACTGGCTGGTGGGGCCAGCGTTGATGTTCGTGCTCGCCTGGGTGTTTCTTCCCGATCTACCGGAATTTAGAACTGGTCTGATCATCGTCGGACTGGCACGCTGCATTGCCATGGTGTTCATTTGGAATGACATGGCTTGCGGTGATCGCGAGACGGCTGCCGTCCTCGTTGCTCTCAACTCGGTGTTCCAAGTCGTTGCCTACGGAACACTGGGCTGGTTCTATTTGCAGATCCTCCCCGGCTGGCTGGGGCTAGAAACTGTTTCTGCGGAATTCTCGGTCTGGGCTGTCGTCATCTCAGTCTTGATCTTTCTCGGGGTGCCGCTGGTGGCAGGATTCCTCACCCGCGTCCTAGGCGAACGAGCACGGGGAAGACAGTGGTATGAGGAATCGTTCCTACCGAAGATCGGGCCGCTCTCACTGATTGGTCTGCTATTCACCATCGTCTTGTTGTTCGCGTTCCAGGGTGAAGCCATCACCTCCCGCCCGTGGGACGTCGCACGCATGGCCGTGCCCCTGTTCCTCTACTTCGTCCTGATGTTCCTGCTCAGTTTCTTCGCAGCAAAGGCCGTTGGACTGAATTACGCGAAGACCACATCGGTGGCCTTCACGGCATCCGGCAACAATTTCGAGCTTGCCATCGCCGTGGCGATCGGCACTTTCGGCATCAGCTCAGGGCAGGCACTCGCCGGTGTTGTTGGTCCACTCATCGAGGTGCCCGTCTTGGTGGGACTTGTGTATGTCGCGTTGTGGTTGGGGAATCGGTACTTCCCACACGACGACTCCGTCCCTAATGCACAACAAGATCATGAGCAGGTGTCTGCATGAGCAGGACAGCTGCCTCTTTCGATCAGGCTCGGCCCAGCGTCTTGTTTGTGTGCGTCCACAACGCCGGACGCTCCCAGATGGCGGCCGGGTTCCTGGAGCACCTCGGTGCAGACAGGATCGAGGTCCGATCTGCCGGCTCCATGCCGGCTGCTGAACTTAACCCCGTGGCTGTCGAGGCTATGGCTGAGCTGGGGATCGACATCACTCAGGCAGCACCGAAGCTCTTGGAAACGGAACTCGTCCAGCTCAGTGATGTGGTGATCACCATGGGTTGCGGTGATACCTGCCCTATTTTTCCCGGCAAACGTTACGAGGACTGGGAACTTGCCGACCCGGCTGGTCAGGATCTTGAATCGGTTCGCAAGATTCGCGATGAGATTCGAACTCGAGTCGTATCCCTGATCGCCGAACTCCTCTCCACCGACCAGACTTAATGCTGTCGTCACAGACGTAATTAGGCCTGAGGAACAGATGATTCAAGCAAGGATCTCTGTTGAAGTGTTCTCCTTGTCTTTAAGTGGGTCGCGATCGTCATCGGTGAAGCCACCTCCGGTGCCGTCATCATTGCGTGACTTTACGGCTTGCACTGCCGCTTTTCCTAGATCCTCGGGAACAGGATCCACGATTGGGCCGGGGACACGTTCACACCACAGTGGCCGTTCAAGATCCCCGACCGGTGTCCGACACGGTGTTGGGAGCGGGGTGGGAATCGGGCGGGGATCCAGTTCTACCTGCTGACTAGTTGGAGCCGCTGCTGTAGGGAACTGCGTCGGCACCGCGGCACCGAGAGTCAGACTAAGGCCAACACCTGCGGCAGCTGCGAACGCCAGCGAGCGTTTCGAGGATGATAAACGGATGAGGCGATGGGAGTTCATGGGACTTCCTACTTTCGTGAGTTGGTCCTCTAAGCATCACCGGTCAAGATAGTCCCGCACATCAGCTCACGACGGTATCTGACGTAACGCAGTCACATTACGACGTCTGATCCGGCTGAGGGGTTGGGTCTTGCGGATGGACGAAGCCACTACGGTATGCCAACGCAACAGCCGCGGCCCGGTCCCGTGAGCCGGTCTTGAGCAGGATCCGTGCCACATGCGTTTTGACGGTGGCCTCGCTGAGGAAGAGCTGATCCCGTATCTCATGGTTAGACATTCCCGCCGCCACCATCTTGAAGACTTCCTGTTCGCGTTGGGTTAGTAATGCCGAAACATCAGTGCTGTCAGCTGACCGCATTCTGATCTGCTCGACCAACCGGGTCGCTGCGGTCGCATCCAGCCACGTGTCTCCGGCAACAACCCGTCGAAGCGCATCGGAAATTTCAGTTGGCGAGGCGTGCTTAAGCAGATATCCACTGGCACCGGCTTGGAGCGCTTGAACAACAATCTCCTCATCATCAAAGGTCGTCATGATCAGGACTTTCACGAGGTTGTCGGACAATGCTCCGCTCGCCTCCACGATGGTTCGCGTTGCCTCAATTCCGTCTATTCCTGGCATGCGGACATCCATCAGGACGACATCTGGAGTGAGCTCGCGAGCCAATCGGATCCCCTCTTTGCCGTTCGCGGCCTCCCCTAGCACCTCGATCTCAGGGTCCGCGCGCAAGAGCATGGTGATGCCGGCACGAACCATCGGTTGGTCGTCAACCACAATTACGGTGATAGTCATGTTTTTCTCACTTCCGGGGGCAAAGAGGTCGATTCCGGAGAAATGGGTAGTCGAGCATCGATCAGAAAGCCGTCTTCGGTGGGACCTGCGGTGAGCGAGCCACCAGAAACACTCACGCGTTCCCGTAAACCGATGAGTCCAAATCCGCCAGAAACACTGTCTGAGATAGGAGTAATCCCACTGTGGGAGCGAATACTGACCCTGAGATGGTCTCGCGTCCACATCACATCGACGGAAACCTTCGAACCAGGACCACCGTGTTTCATCGCGTTGGACAGTCCTTCCTGTACCAGTCGATAACCAGCATGTTCGATACTCGGATCCACCGGCTGGATTAGCCCTGAGATCTGATATTGCACCGCGAGGCCGGCCGCTTGGGCGGAGGCTACCAGTACCGGCACCTCAGACAGTTTCCCGGTATATGTGTCTTCTAGCGACCCAGCGCGTTCACGCAACATACCAAGCATGCGGTGTAGCTCTCGCATAGATTGCTCTGCCGTTGTTTGGATGTCAGACAAGACCCGTTCTAGTTCCGCAGGCTCCACCTCCTGGCGGGTGCGGTCACTGTGCAAGGCACGAATTCCGGCTACCTGTAGCAATATTGCAGTCAGTGAGTGCGCCACAGAGTCGTGAAGGTCACGGCTGATACGCAGCCGTTCGTTAACGATGGCTTCCTCACGGGCGGCTTCGCTGCGGAGCTTCTCAGCTCGCAATCGCGCAGCAGTTCGTCCCAGAGCTCGGCCAGCTAGCCAGACCACTATCACCAACACACACCACAGACCGAGGTTTAGGAAAGCGAAACCGACCGGTACGGGTGCATGAAAGTTCAGACTGGCAATCATGTTCGCGCTCACCGGCACACTGGCGCCGACTAAAGCCCACCGAGCCGTGGCTGCAGGGCTTTGGCGGGCCACCAAGAACAATGCGAGCAGGAAACCAGCTAGATTTGCAGCCGCAGGTACCAATAGAGTGCCAAGGCTGAGCACAAGCATTGCGCCATATCCCAGCAGCGGGTGTTTATGGGAAAGCAGAGTGCCATACAAGACCGCCGCCACGACCACCACGAGTGGGACCGGGACGGTATGACCTGCGGTGGTAAGCGAATCACCGCCCCACACCAGCATGTCAATGATGAAGACAGTGAAAGTTAGCCCTAATCGGACTAACACCCTTCTTCTCAATAGCAACCGCGCATTCTTGGAAAGATGAGGCACCAGAAAGAAGTCCTTGCGCCATGTACATTCCCCGCCCAATCGGGATCCTGTAAGGCCCGGACGATCATCGTGGGAGTCAGCAACTCCCCAGATATCGGCAGGGCGCCTTTCGGCAATAGGAGCGCCGTCAGCAACTCGCGGTCTATGCTACCGTCGTGAACTTCCTCCACGACAAGGTCAGCATCAACCAAGTGCACGCTGACGTCTTCGCCAAGATTGGTGGCCTCAACCACGACCATGTCTTCGCGCACCGCCCACCCTGTGAGTTCTGCACCATTGCTGATACGGACGATGACTGGTTCCCCCGCACGAGCTAAGACTTCGGCAACGTTAGAATTTGTCTCGGGATTCTGATCGGTCATGACTCCTCCTCATGGGCATGAACCAAAGTTAGATGATTCATCTTTGCACGCAGGTGAACCCGACCGCATCATCCCAACGCGGTCTTTTTTCTCATCCCAGAACAGTACGTTGTGGTCTACTTTGACGTAGTAATTCGGCGTACCACCCAGCCATATTCGCCAGTTCTTCCGGGGCCCCCACTTGGACAATTCGCCCGGCCTCCATCACCCAGACAAGATCAGCAGCGGATGCCGACGATAGCCGGTGCGTGACGATCAGCCGGGTGATGTTGAGTTCCCGAAGGGTGGTCTCGATCGCCCTCTCCGTTCCGAGATCAAGCGCACTTGTGGGTTCATCCAGGATGAGGATTTTAGGATTTCCCAGTAACGCCCGAGCGAGTGCCAGCCTCTGTCTTTGTCCGCCGGAAAGACCGGTGCCTCCCGAACCAAGGAGGGTTTGGATGCCCATCGGCAAGAGCCGGACTTCATGTTCCAGTTGAGTTTTTCGTAACGCCTCCCAAAGCTGGTCCTCAGTGAGATGATCACGTCCGGCGCGCAGGGCGTTCTCAATACTGCCCTTGGGGATCCACGTGTCCTGTTGCAGAACCCCAATCTGTTCACGGAGCCATGCCGCATCGAGTACGCCCATTTCATGACCGTCGAGCAGGATTGTGCCTTGGGTCGGGACGTGTAGACCGGCTAGGAGAGCCGCTAAGGTGCTCTTGCCACACCCAGTGGGTCCCACTATCGCCACCGTCGCGCCCGCTGGCACCACTTCGGTAAGGTCTTTGATGGTTTCAACCCCGTGCCTGCAGTGGCGGAAGCTGACACCGCGAAGACTGAACTGACCATGGCAAGTCTCGGGACGAACGCCACCCTGAGTGACTGACTCTGCAAGTTCGATGTCTTGAATGCGCTCGAACAAGGGTCTGAGCTGGGCTGCTTGAACAAGCTGGCTCGCCAGCGAGGTAACTGGGGCAAGAGTGGCCGTGGCCAGAGCCATCAGCCCCAACGCCACACCGGGACTCGACAGCGAGTTGTCAGCTGCCGCCAAGGTGAGGATAACAAGTGGGGTGGCAACCGCTGCTGCCGTCATCACGGAAGCGTTTACCGCACTCAACGTTGCTCTTTGCCGTCCCACGACAAGACGCTGCTTCAGTAGTGATGACCACTCTTGGACAACTGAGTTCTCGGAACCGAAGCTACGCATGGTACGAACCCCGGAGATTCCATCAACCATGGTGGTAGAAGATTCCGCCGCCAAGAGAATTTCTTCGCGTTGTTTGGCGGCACTACGCTTCGCAACCGACACTGAGACCGTCAGGCAGATGGCAATCATGATCAAGGTGAGGGACCCAAGCGTCGGGGACACATACAGCATTCCGGTCAAGTACCCAATCGTCAAGATGGCATCCAAACCTGCACCAAGCAGACTCGTGCTGAGCAGCATGTGGATCTGTTGGGCGGACTCGACACGGCCAAACAAGTCTCCTACCGATCTGCGTTCAAAGAATCGCAAAGTCCTGGTGAAAAGACTCTGGACGACACTGACGCTGAGTTCCGCTGCCAGTACTTGCTGCATGCGGGCCAAAGACCAATTACGCAGAAAGATGACGGCGCCTAGCGAGAGTGCCAGCAAGGTACCGAGGGTGAGCCATCGTTCCGGTTGGTGCGAGGACGTAACTAGTTCATCCACGATTAACGCGGTGAGGATCGGAAGGCCAAGTCCACCGGCTGCCACAAGCAGCGATAGCAACGCGGCGATGCCAAACGAAGACCTTGACTGGGCAAGCAAGCCTGCTAGAAATGAGAACATTCCGGACACATCCCGGCTTGGGGATGATGCCACCGGGTCTTCCGAGCCACGCTGCCTCTGATCGGTGACGCATAAAACCAGTCCACTGGCTTGCTCCGCAAGTTCGCCAACAGGTAATCGGCGTCGGCCCACGGCTGGGTCCATGACGATGATCTTGGTTCTGCGAACACGTTCTACAACAACGTAGTGCTGCCGCGACAAGTGCATGATGAAGGGTGTCGGAAGCTGCGGCAGAGTTTCGGGCAGTCCGTGAGAATCTAGCAGCTGACCTGCGAGGACTACACCCCACTGCTCTGCCGTCTGTTTTAGCAGCAACGCTGAGGTGCCGTCCCGTCCAGGATCAAGCACTTCCCGCACCTGGACGATTGTGGTGTCGACACTACATGATCGCAGTAGCGCGGTGAGCACGGCAGAACCACAATCTGTTGCGGTCGCCTGCAATATTGTTGGAACTTTTGCCATGGTCAATCCTCTCGAACCTTTGACGCCACCGAGCCGCCATCTTTTCCCCCTGTAAGATGACGGCTCGGAGTCTTGGGCTGATCATTTGCTAATCGACTTTGACGTCTTTGCAATCACCGACCAGTTCGACCTTGTCTTTTCCGTTCTTGTCGATGGTGATGATGACTTTGCACTCACCGCCGACGAATGTGGCCAGTTCGGCATCACTAAGGACTCGACCGGCAAGCGGTTCGGTCCTCATTAGCTCTGCACCACCACGGTTACAGAGACGTTGTCACAGTCACCAGATGTCGATACCCCGCGAACGGAGCCATCAATGTTGCGATCAATGGTGACCTTACATTCACCACCACCGTGGAAAGTGGCGAGGGCCTCATCTGTGAGGGTCGTTCCGGGAATCTCGTTTACGTGTTGCATGGCTTTTCTCCTGCGATAGTAGGACCAAGCGGCGTATTCGCCGGCTGGTACTTCCCATGATTCCGCGCTTCCCACATCCAACGCGTCCGCCCATAACATGAAACGGTAGCCACCAAATGACTATGGTGACTACCGTTCAAGGATGATGATCGCTCTCACAACGAGCGTCAACAAATCATTCCATGGAGAGCAAAAGTTCGGTGCAAGCTTTCTCGCAGCGACGGCAGGCCTCCGCGCACAGTCGGCAATGCTCGTGGTGCTCGGCATGTTTTTCGCACTCTTCGGCGCAGACGCGGCAAGCAGTAATGCAGGCCTGCAGTTGCGCCTTGATCACGTCCGTGTTGATTTCCGTCAAGCGGGATAGCATGCGTGATGTTGTCACGCAGATATCGGCGCAGTCTTGGTCGCTGCGGATGCAGGCGCGCATGTCGGTAACGTTCTCTTCAGCCAGGCATGCATCAGCACATGCGGTACAGGCTTCGGCACAGGCTGAGGCGGCTCGGATTGCTTCAGTTAGTTTCTCCATACTTCCAGCCTAGGAAATCTGCGGCCCAATGCCCACAGATATTCATGAAAATCGTGGGAACGTGAATTGAGGTTGTCGTCATCTTTTCTTTACACGCTGGTCTCTCTGGCTCCAGCTGAACTAACTAGTTTGGGAGTTTGGCAGTCCACGAACAGCACCTAAAGGAATCCCTTGACACACCAGTTCACGGAAACAGTCGTTGAGTTTGAAGACCAAGACGTTTCTCCTGAAATTTTGCGCGAAGTCGCCGAAGAAGCTGTCCGGCTAGCGGGTAGCTACGTGCTTGAGGCATTCCGAGAGCAAATGGTGGTTGCGCATAAGCGTGACCGTCACGACTTGGTGACAGAGCATGATCGGGCCAGCGAGAAGATCATCACCGAGTTCCTTCTTCGGCTCTGCCCGCAATGGCGCATCGTGGGTGAAGAGGACGGCCTGCAGGGCGGCGACCCCACTGTCACGTGGTTTATCGATCCGATCGACGGCACCTCGAACTTTGCTCAGGGCTTGGCATTTTTCTGCATCAGTGTCGGGGTCGAAGTTGATGGCACGATTGTCGCGGGGGCTGTCTACAACCCCTTCTCCGAGGAACTTTTCACGGCTGATGATACCGGTGCATATCTGAACGGGAAACTGCTTCGCGCCCCAACGGCTCAGCCCCAAGATTCGGCCACCCTGCTAACCGGCTATCCTTCCGCCCGTGACCTGACACTTGACGGCTCAGCGGCCACGGACGAACTCGGCCAACTCATTGCAGCTTTTTCATCAGTTCGCCGAACCGGATCGGGCGCCTTGAGCCTGTGTCATGTTGCAGCTGGGTGGACAGATGCCACCATTGGATTCTCCACGCACCCTTGGGACGTCGCAGCAGCCTCGTTGATCGTGCACCGAGCGGGCGGCAGCTACCGGCCCATCTGGTTGGACAAAACCGAAGGAGCCGGCGCGCATCTTGCGCCGGGATACGTGGCGTTGGCTCCGGGCGCGAACTACCCGTTGCTCGAGCAAATCGTGTCTCAGGTCGAGCAACGGCGGCAACGCGCCACTGCGAAAAACTAGCCGCTTGAAATTAGTCGTCGGCGGCGGCCAGCTGACCGCAGGCACCGTCAATATCCTTGCCGCGGGTGTCCCGTAGCGTGGTTGGGATGCCGGCGGCCTCAATCCGGTCCACGAATTCCTGCATGACTTCCGGCTCGGAAGAGTCCCATACCGACCCCGGAGTGGGGTTGAGCGGGATGGGGTTTACGTGTACCCAGCCCCGGCCACGGCCGTTGAGTTTCTTAGCCAACAGCTCTGCCCGCCAGGGGTGGTCGTTCATGTTCTTGATGAGCGCGTACTCGATCGAGACCCGCCGGCCGGTGGCCTGGTAGTACTCGTAGGCAGCGTCGATGGCTTCGTCGACGTTCCAGCGTGAGTTGATCGGGATCATTTCGTCGCGCAGCTCGTCATCCGGGGCGTGCAAGCTCAGGGCAAAGGTGAGCGGCAGGTCTTCGGCGGCCAGCTTGTTGATGCCTGGCACCAGTCCAACCGTGGAGACGGTGATATTGCGGGGGCTCATGCCGAGCCCTTCGGGCTGGTCGGCGACCATGATGCGGATGGCCTTCATGACGCGTTTGTAGTTGGCCAACGGTTCGCCCATGCCCATGAAGACGATGTTGTTGACGCGCTCGCCTTCACGGGCTTCTTGGTCGCCGCGGGTGCCATCGCGGCGTTTGCCGCCGAGTCCGCCCTCTGCAATGACGCGGTTGGCGCGGACGATCTGGTCGACGATTTCCGCGGTGGACATGTTACGGGTCAGCCCGTTCTGTCCGGTGGCGCAGAACGGACAGTTCATGCCGCAGCCACACTGGGATGAAATGCACAGGGTGATTCGGCCCGGGTAGCGCATCAGCACGGATTCAACGAGGGCACCGTCGAAGAGTCGCCACAGGAACTTGATGGTGTCACCGTTGTCGGTGGTCAACCGGCGCACTTCGGTCAGCAGCGGTGGCAGCATGGCGGCCACCAGTTCCTCGCGACTGGCGGCGGGCAAGTCGGTCATCTGGGCCGGGTCTGAGGTGTAGTGCGTGAAGTAGTGGGTGGACAGCTGCTTGGCGCGGAAGGCGGGATGGCCAAGTTCCTTGAGTTTCTCTTGCCGCTCGGACATCTCCAAGTCGGCCAAGTGGACTGGCGGTTGGGAGACCCGCGGTGAGGAAAATTGCAGCAGCGGACGCCCGTCAGGCCCGGTTTTCTGGGTCCAGCCCTCTGCACGGGGACGGACTTGTTTGCGGGGGACGGGGTTGGTTACTTTGCGCTGATCTGACTGTGCCACGTCTCTATTGTCTCAAACATCTCGCGTCTCTAAAGCCGGGGTAGAAACAGCGGGAGTGGTGATCCCCCAAATGACCACCACTCCCGAACTGTATTGAGGACGCTGCTTTTACTCGCACTTGCAGCGGTTGGCCTCCGGCACGTCGGCCAACGCTTCCTCAATGTGATTGCCGCAGCCTGCCCACGTTGGTTTGTGGCAGCTAGGGCACGTTACTTGCATGCACATGCGTGCTCCTTCAGTTCAAACTTCATTTGCTGGAATAATACCCCCGGGGGTATAGTTATAGATCAATAGTAGATACCCTGCCGGGTATTTTGCAAGTGCAGTTGAAAAGAGTGCAAGGAGCGCCCATGGCAGCCATTGACCTAACAGAAAAGACGTTCGCCCAAACCATTCAGGAGTCCGGCATCGTGCTCGTCGACTTCTGGGCAGATTGGTGCGGCCCCTGCAAGATGTTTGCGCCGGTCTTCGAAACGGCCAGCGAACAACACCCAGACGTGGTGTTCGCCAAAGTCGACACTGAAACCGAACGCGGGCTCGCCTCAGCCGCCCAGATCACCTCGATCCCGACACTGATGGCCTTCCGTGACGGCATTTTGGTCTTCTCCCAGCCGGGCGCACTGCCTGCTGCAGCCTTGGATGATCTGATCGCTCAGGTCAAGGGACTGGACATGGAGGCCGTGAAGAAGGACGTGGCTGCGCAGCAGGCCGCACAGCAATAATTTATGTATTGAATCCCTCGCGATTCCCTGTCCCGAGCACCGCTTGAATCGGCTCGGGACAGGGAATCGTTTTCTTAACGTCTGGGTAACCGTGCCCGGATCGTCAGGAATGATGCAGCAAGAGTCAAGAGTTCCTTCACCTGCTCCGCGTAGTGTTAGAGACAACACTGATCCGTATCTGCTGAACCTAACGGAGGAAGCTATGAAGACCTACCAGGAACTTCTCGACGCTGTTACCGCCAACGAAGGCAAAACCGAAGACGTCATCGACCCAGCCACCGGTGAGCTCATCGGCAAGGCCCCGGTCCAAGACATCCCTGACTTGGAAGCCGCGATCGACAAGGCCGAAGCCGCCCAGAAGAAATGGGCTGCTCTGCCTGATGCCGAGCGCAGCGCCTACCTGCACAAGGCCGCCGACGCCATTGAGGAATCTGCCGAAGCACTGGCCGAGCTCCTTTCCCGAGAGCAGGGCAAACCGTTGAACGGCCCGAACGCCCGCTTCGAGGTGGGTGGCTGTGTTGCGTGGCTGCGCGCCGCCGCCGATACCCCGCTGCCGAAGGAAGTCCTCGTTGATGACGGCGAGACTTACGCCGAGATGCACTACCGCCCGATCGGTGTTGTCGGTGCGATCACCCCGTGGAACTGGCCGATGATGATCGCCATCTGGCAGATCGCCCCATCCCTGCGCATGGGTAACACCGTTGTCGCAAAGCCAGCAGCCACCACCGCGCTGTCCGGTCTTGCACTGGTTGCGGTCATGAATCAGGTGCTGCCTGAGGGTGTGTTGAACGTGGTGACCGGTCCGGGTAGCACCGTGGGTGACGCACTGTCCCGCCACCCGAAGATTGGCAAGGTCATGTTCACCGGCTCCACCCCTGTCGGTAAGCAGATCATTGAAGCTTCCGCGGACAACATCACCCGCCTCACCTTGGAGCTGGGCGGCAACGACGCCGGCATCGTTCTTCCGGATGCAAACCCGCAGGAAATCGCCGAAGGCTTGTTCTGGGGCGCGTTCATCAACACCGGCCAGACCTGTGCCGCGTTGAAGCGCCTGTACGTGCACGACTCCATTTACGACGAAGTCGTGGAGAACCTTGTCGAGTTCGCCAAGAACGTGCCAATGGGCGTGGGCTTGGAAGAAGACAACGTGCTTGGCCCGCTGCAGAACCGCAAGCAGTACGAAACCGTTGACCGCCTCGTTGAGGCAGCCAAGGCTTCCGGCGCCCGTGTCGTTTTGGGTGGCAACCCAGACCACGACGCGAAGGGTAACTTCTACCCGACCACGATCATCGCGGACATTGACCCGCACAACGATTTGGTGGTCGAAGAGCAGTTCGGCCCGGCCCTCCCGGTTATCCGCTACTCGGATCTGGACCAGGTTATCGAGTGGGCCAACGAGCTTGAGTTTGGTTTGGGCGCGTCCGTGTGGACCTCCGACCGCGAAAAGGGCCAGGAGCTGGCTTCCCGGATCGTGGCCGGTACCGTCTGGATCAACTCCCACGGTGGCCTGCACCCAATGGTTCCATTCGGTGGCGCGAAGCAATCCGGTTACGGCCGCGAGTTCGGTGTTGAAGGCCTGAAGGCCGTCGCCGAGCCACAGGTTGTCTCCGGCTAACCACAGCTAACCTGCACATGCGGGGTGCCGTCCGACGAGAATGTCGGGTGGCACCCCGCACTGCTGTGTCAGGGCTCGCCATCGCAGGGGTAGATTAGAAGCGCCGATCCCCTTGCCCAGAAAGCTGTTCAATCACCGTGTCACCTGCCGCCGACTTCTCCCTTGAAAAGGCTGTCACCGCACTTTCCGCCGCCGCTGTCCAAGCCGGCGCTAAACCGTTCAAGGGAGCCACTGGAGTCTGGGCCGGGGCGGTAGAGATCGCTGTCCTGGACACAGTGTTGTCGATTGGCGAATTCCAGCCCTCTTCCGCTGCTGCGGTCTTGCCCCGGCTGCGTGCCTTCAAGGCCTTCCGCGGCCCCTCCAACATGATGCGCGTTTTGGCCATGCTTGGTCCGGCCGGACTGGCGGACTTCGTGCAGGATCAGAAGCAGATCGACTTGGTGTTGAAGGCATCCGGTGCGCTTCTTGATGCCGGCATCAACGGAGCAGAAGACGTCGCCACTGACGGGGAAGCGGCGAAGACTCAGCGTGAAGCATTGCTGAGCGTTGTCGGTGTCCCCGAGTGTGCGTGGGAGTATTTCCTGCTGGCACTTGGTCTACGCACACCTGAAACAGATCGCCTGCAGAAGCGTTGGATTTCGCGTTTCATTTCGAACACAACCGGTGCAACAGGTCTCGAGGGTCCCATTCGGGACAGTCTCCTACAGGCGGTGACCGAGCGCATCGACACCGACTACCAGCAACGCTACTTCGGCCGCATGCCGACCTTCACCTTGCCACAACTGCGTCAGGCTATCCTCCGCGTGGAGTACTTCAACACGACAGGTTAAGGCCAATGGCTGATCCGGGTAAACGTTGTTCTTATGCCCGCTTTGAACGCATTGCTTTAAGCTGTTTCAATTCGGGGTCCGCGGCGAACGACCGATACTCCTCAGAACCCAACGGCACCAAGGCGATCCTGCTCTCCGCATCAGCCACGGCGGGCTATGTAGACCTCGAAGGCGCGGGTTAGCAGCTTGTTCAGCGGCAGGTCCCATTCCCCCAAGGTCCGGGCGACGTCTGCACCCATGGTGGTTTTGAAGCGGGTGAGCCCGGCCAGTTCATGGTCCTTACTCAAGGTCGCGGAGATGCCGCCCAAGTCGTAGTAGTCGCAGCCTGCTTCAATCGAGTCCTCGATCATGGCCAGCTGCAAGCGACGCGGTGCGTTCAGCTTGCGGTAGCCGTTGCTGGAAGCACCGTAGAGGTACCAGGCGGCTTTGGCTTCCCGGATGTAGATCGCGGCTGCCAGCAGGGTGCCCTCTGGTGCGTCTTCATCGTTTTCGGCTTCAGCGTGCGCCAAGTACAACACGCAGGCTCCCGGGTTGGCGGCGTTGAGCTCCCGGTACATGGTGGTGAAGTACTCGGCTGGTCGACCCAAGAAACCGTCACGTTCGGCGGTTTCGTCGAACAGTGCCTTCCACGCGTCGAAGTCGGCTTCTGTGCCGTGGGAGACGCGCACGCCGGTGCGGGTGGACTTGCGTGTCTGGCGGCGGGAGGACTGGTCCATCCGGCCGAGAACTTCGTCCACTGTCAGCTGGTTGCCATCTGCGTCCCGCAGCGGGATGCGAGCTTGGAACTGTGGTTGGCCGGCTTCAAAGTCGTCGCTGATGGAGGGTTCTTGCCAGCCTAGTGCTTTAAGCTGGCTGGTGAGTTGGGCGGCGAGTTTCTGCTCGGCGGCGATGGTTTCGGCGTTGGTGTGGGTCAGCTCGGCAGGGTCGAGTTGGTCGATGCTGCCGCCGGTATCGCCCGCCACGGCGCGGCGGATCTGCTCGCCGGGCCAGCGTCCCTGCACCACGGGTGGGCCCATCCGGATCAGGAAGGCCCCGTTGGATTTGAGGTATTCATGCAGTGGCTCCAGCACGGCAGGTGCATCGTTGGCATCCCAGGCCCAGATCGGGCCGTCCGGGATGTAGGCAAGCGTCTTCTTGAAGATCGGCAGGCTGCGGTGCAGCACGAGGGCAACGGCAACGAGGGTGCCTTCAACGTCATGCCAGCCCAGTGTCTCCGGGGTCCATTCGGCTTTCACTGGCGCCCATTCCGGCATCTGCAGGAAGGAGGTGGTGGGGAAGTCTGCTACGAAAGTGCGGTAATCCGCGTCGGAAATCGGGCGAATCGTCAACGGGGTGCTCATGCTCGTACTCACACCCGCCAGTATAGGTGATCTGTCTTGGCACGCCATTTCCCTCATACCCCCTAGGGGTATATAATGAGTTCCGTGGAGCAGCAACAACATACGCATCACGTAGACAAGGCCGACTACTTGCGTCGGCTCAGCCGGATCGAGGGTCAGGTCCGCGGCATCGCCAGGATGATCGAAGAGGACAAGTACTGCATCGACATCCTGACTCAGGTCGCGGCCATTAACAAGGCCCTGCACGCGGTGAGCTTACGGCTGGTTGAAGGCCATATCGGCGGTTGCGTGGTTGAGGCTGCTCAAGAAGCCCAGCGTACGGAGAACCCGGAGCTGGTCGACGCGAAAGTGGCGGAGGCCGCCCAAGCCATCGGTCGGCTGTTGCGCTAACCCCATGATTTCCACCCTCCCCCGATCCCCACGAGGAGAAGTTTGATGAGCTACACCAAAGATTTCGCTGTTACCGGCATGACCTGCAAGCACTGCATCATGTCCGTCGAGGAGGAAGTCTCTGAAGTACCAGCCGTGACCAACGTCGCCGTAGATCTGGTTTCCGGGGGCACCTCGACCGTCACCGTGACCGCCGATGAGCCGATCGATGACCAGGCCGTGGCCGCCGCCATCGACGAAGCCGGTTTCTCACTAGCCAACTAGGAGGCGTCCCGCCCATGGGCTATGAATCAAACACCACACCGAACGCAGATCTGCGCACGCTGGAGGTAGATATCTCCGGGATGACCTGCGCGTCCTGTGTGAACCGGATTGAGCGCAAGCTCGGCAAACTGCCGGGTGTGGAAGCAAGCGTGAACCTCCCGCTGGAGCATGCCCGCATTCAGGCCCCGGCGGAACTGAGCACCGAAGAGATCCTGAAAACCATCGAACAGGCCGGCTTCGGTGCCGCCCTCTCCATTCCGGAAGATGCGGAGACCAGCCCGGAGGATGCCGCGCTGGCAATGCCAGCCGGCGCGGACCAAGACGCTAAGGAAAGCACGGCACGCGCGCTGCTCATCCGGCTTATTGGTGCGGCGGTCTTCACGGTCCCGGTCTTCACAATTTCGATGTTCCACCAGTTCCAGTTCCCGCACTGGGGCTGGGTGGTCTTCGCACTCACGACACCGGTTGTTTTTTGGTCGGCGTGGCCGTTCCACCGCAACGCTGCCATCAACGCTCGCCACGGCGGCTTCACCATGGACACACTCGTGTCCTTGGGTGTCTGGGCCGCCTACCTCTACTCCGCGGTGCACTTGATCATGGATCCGGCCATGACCGCACACGTGCATCATGCGGCGGGCGAACCGACCGATCTGATGGGTCAGATCGCGGCAGCGCTGGGCATGGCAGGCATGGAAAGCCATCAGCTCTACTTTGAGTCCGCCGCCGTGATCACCACTTTCCTGTTGGTGGGTCGGTACATCGAAGCCAAAGCTAAGAACAAGGCTGCTGACGCGCTGACCTCTCTGATTCAGCTTGCTCCACAGCAAGCCCAGCGGCGCAATGCCGACGGCACCGAAGTCACGGTTCCGGTCAGCGAGCTGGCGGCCGGGGACCACTGTGTGGTTCGGCCCGGTGAGAAGATCCCAGCTGACGGTACGGTCCTTGAGGGCCACTCCGCGGTGGACACGTCGCTGATCACCGGCGAATCTGTTCCCGTAGAGGTGGTTCCCGGTGACGGTGTCACCGGCGGCACCGTAAACACCTCCGGTTGGCTGGTCATTGAGGTGGCCCGGATCGGCCAAGACAGCACCCTGTCCAAGCTCACCGCTCTTGTAGCCGACGCCCAGTCTGCCAAGGCCCCGATCGCACGTCTTGCCGACCGCATCTCTGGTGTCTTTGTTCCGATCGTGCTGGTCTTGGCTGCCCTGACCTTCTTGGGGTGGTGGATCTTCGGACCCAACGAGGACGGATCGGCCCTCGGGACGGCTTTCAGAATTGGTGTCTCCGTGCTCGTCATTGCGTGCCCGTGCGCGCTCGGTTTGGCGACCCCGGTCGGCATCCTGGCCGGAACAGGTCGCGGCGCCCAGCTGGGCATCCTGATTTCGGGACCGCAAGTCCTCGAAGACACCCGGAACATCGACACGGTGGTGCTGGATAAGACCGGGACCATCACCGAAGGCAAGCTCACCGTCACCGAGGTCGTGCGCGCCAGCGCTGCACAGCTGGATGATGAAACCGTGCTTGAGGTCACGGCAGCTGCCGAGTCCGGTTCCGAGCACCCGCTTGCCGCCGGCATCATGGATCAAGTGTTGGTGAGTGATCAGGAAACTGGTGAGCGTCGCGCACTGAACGCCACCCTGACGGGTTTCACCGCCACGATTGGCGGCGGGATCGAAGCTGAAGTCGAGCACCAAGACACTACCCACACCGTGGTGGTGGGTGCTCGGCGCTTCGTGGAAAAGTTCCTCGGCGAAGATGTCAGCTTCTCGGCAACCGATATCAGTGCCGACGAACGCATCGTCGCCGCCGGTTCGGCAGCCATCTGGGTTGTGATCGACGGCCGCCCAGAAGCTCTGTTCGCCCTTGTGGATACCGTCAAGGAAGGCTCCGCGGAGGGCTTGGCTCGGTTGAAGAAGCTCGGCCTGCACCCGGTGTTGCTGACCGGTGACAACGACGGTGTCGCCCACCGCGTGGCAGACATGGTCGGGATCGACCCGGCCGATGTGCACGCCTCGGCGAGCCCGCAAGACAAAGTTGAGTTGGTGGATCAGCTGCAACGTGACGGCCACGTGGTGGCCATGACCGGTGACGGCGTCAACGACGCAGCTGCCTTGGCCCAGGCAGATATTGGCGTCGCCATGGCTACTGGTACCGACGTGGCAATGCATGCCGCGGACATCACCCTGATGCGTTCGGGTATCGACCAGCTTGCTGATGCCATCGAATTGTCGACCAAGACGCTGCACATCATCAAAATGAACCTGTTTTGGGCCTTCTTCTACAACGTCATTGGTCTGGGCTTGGCAATCGCAGGATTGCTGAACCCCATGATCGCCGGCGCGGCCATGGCCTTCAGCTCGGTGCTGGTGGTGCTGAACTCGCTACGGTTGACGTTGTTCAAGCGCGGGGAAAGATAGAAATCTTTCCGTTGGTCTCCAGCAGGGCCAGCCGGATATCGTCCATCGATTCCAGCTGGGCCTGCCGGGCGGCCACCTTGAGCTCTTCAGTCGTGATGCGTTGACGCCGCAATGCGCTCTCATCCACCACACCGTCTTTGACCAAAATAATGGCGTATCCCTCAATCAACCGGTCGACTTTGCGCCAGCGGGCAGAAAGATAGTTCATGCCTACCGCTAAGAGGGCAAAAGTCGCCACCGCCAGAACGCCCCCGGTCAGGGTGCGGTCCTCGCCCGTGATACCCGGGGCGATAAGGTCACCCATCACCACGAAGACCAGCAGGTCAAAGGAGCTCATTTCTCCGAGCGTTCCTTTGCCGGAGGCCTTGGCCAGCAGCCACAGTAGGCCGAATGCGATAGCCGCTCGAACCACGATTTCCATTACGGCAGCCTCCACGTTGTGATGTCGAATTCAAACTCTGTGTCCGCATCCAGATGGACCTTCAGCGTTCCAGAGGTGCGGGGGGCCCACGAATCTGCGGTACGTCCATCGATGGTCACCCGCGCGCTACGACCTTCACCCGTGGTCACCGCAAAACGTAACTCTTCAAGCGAGTCCGTCTGTTCCTCAGCCACCGGGCTGATGGCAAAATCCTCGAACAGGGTGGAGTATTCGTGGTCTAGCACCACGGTGATCGAACTGGGCAGTTCTTGGTCGGACCGCAGGCTCAGATCAAGCGCGATGTCTTCCCCGCCTCGCGTGGTGCGCGGGTACTCCAATGTGGCGCTGACCCCGTTCTCACTGTGCTCGGCACTGCCGCGCTGGTCGAATACCCCTATCAGGGCTGTCAGGATGAAGGCGGTGAACAGCAGGAGGATGACCGCTCGAGCCCAGTGGCGCCATTGCCCCTGATCATCGCGACGGATGTCCTGCAATAGGTCGGTATCACTCACGGCATGCACCCTTCATTTCTTGGGAAACATGATCAGCTCAGCTGTCTTAACAGTGCCACAGCTGTCCAACATTAGTCGACAGTGCGAAAGCTAAAATTGGTCCGATTCTCTTCTCACCTCGGGGGTCGTAGAGTGCCCTTGACGCCTAGTTCTTGATCGATTGGAACCACGATGACGGCATATGAGACCCTGCTAGCGCAGGCCCGAGTCCATTACCAGGTTCCGGAAGCCACGACCGTCACAGCTGTCGATCAGCTACTAGGCGCGTGGGGGGCCATCTCCTTCGATGTGACACCCCATCTGGATAGTTTGACTGACGAATTTGTCGATTGTTCCTTGCTGGCCGCCGGCTACACCATCGTGGATCCCCCACTTCTGCAGGCCCGTGCCAGTTCGGTAGAACACGAAAATGCCGAATGGCCGCCACAAGAGGCGGATGACTTCGATTTTGCGCCAGAAGTTCTGGCATGGAACGCCATTCAGAACGAGCTTGCCGGGCTACAGCGGTTGATCATCTTGATCGAACTGGCAGCGGCGGACCCAGCACGTGTGGGCAACTTCAGGGTTCACGGGTTCGGTCAATGGGTCCGTGAATCTCTCTGGGCAGCCACGGGCGTTCTGCCCAAAGATCCTGGCTCCCCCGCCCAATCCTCCACCCTATACCGGAGGGCCTTTGCGCTACAGGGGCGCTCATGCTGAGCCCGTTGGCCCTCAGCTACTCAACACGGCCAGTGTTAAGTTACGCGTCATGACGAAACGCCCACCTGTGTGTTTCGTTGCACCACAAAGGTGACATCTCAGACGCACATAGCAAAAACGCTGTTGGTTAAACTGCAGCGGGGTGGGACCGACTCCGTCATTCGGATCCAGCCCCACCCCGCAGTTCGATACGAGGGTTTAGTCGAGTGTCTGTGTTTCCTTAGAGGACCACTCGAACTTGTAGAAGTCTGCCTTTTGCAGGGTTTTGGCTGCACCTTCATCAATCAGCACGGACACGTGCGGATGCAGCTGCAGGGCCGAGGCCGGCATCATGGCGGACACTGGGCCTTCGATCATTTCCTTGACCGCGTAGCCTTTTTCTTCACCGTAGGCCAGCATCACTAGGTGGCGTGCTTCCAAGATGGTGCCGATGCCCTGAGAGATTGCGTGCCGTGGAACCTCATCCACGGAGTTGTAGAAGCGTGAGTTCGCTTCGATGGTCTTCTCGGTCAGGGAGACCCGGCGGGTACGGGAGGCCAGGGAGCTGGTTGGCTCATTGAACGCAATGTGCCCATTGTGGCCGACCCCCAAGATCTGCAGGTCGACACCACCGGCAGCTTTGATAGCTGCTTCGAAATCGGCGGCTTCCGCTTTCAGGTCTTCGGCAACACCGGAAAGGAGTCGAACGTTGGCCGGGTTGATCTTGCACGGTTCGATGATGTGCTGGCGGATGAAGTAGGCGTAGGACTGTGCGTTGTTTTCATCAAGGCTGACGTACTCGTCCAGACCGAAAATGCGGATCTGGGAGAGGTCCAGCCCGGCCTCGACACGGCGGGTCAATTCTTCGTATATCGGGATCGGGGTGGATCCGGTTGCGACACCCAGAACGCTGTCAGGCTTCTGGCGCACCATGGCTTCGATGCTGTCGACGACGATTTTCGCTAGGACCTGATGGTCATCATTGATGATAATTTCCACAAACTCCAGCTTAGCGCGCTGGTGAACTTCCACGGAATAGCTCAGAAAAGCTGTCGGACATCTCACAGCTTCGACTAGCCAGTCATTTCTACCCCAAGGTAGGACACCTTCGTCCTGAGTTAAAGGATGATCTCTGCAGCACCCTGGGCCTCAATGCCGCCAAAATCCTTGAATTCTCTATGACATTATCAATCATCAGCCTAGCTATTAACGTCCGATAATCGATAGGGTGAAAAACAAGAAGCCCGAATTGAAGCGGGACGTTTCAGTCCACTGGTGAAGAGCGGGCCGCTGCGCTGGGTCGCTCAACACTGTAGGTACAACGCGGCTGAGCAACACCAAAGGAGACCATCAATGGCATCCACTGACCAGCTAACTTTCCAAGATCCCACCAAACGCTTCCCGGTAATTTCCCCTCCGAAACAGGACCAACCGGAGCCCGGGCTTGATGCTGATTTGGTGCCACAAACCGATCGAGGCGAGGAGTCCTATCGGGGCACCGGCCGGTTGGAAGGCCGCAAAGCACTGATCACCGGGGCGGACTCCGGCATTGGCGCGGCAGTGGCGATTGCCTTCGCCCGAGAAGGCGCGGACGTTGCCCTCAACTACCTGCCGGCAGAGGAAGAGGATGCCCGGAAGATCTGTGAACTCATTGAAGAAGCCGGCCGCAAGGCCGTAGCCCTGCCGGGCGATCTGGCGGCAGAAGGGTTCCCCGAGCAGCTGGTCCACGACGCCGCCCGCGAGCTAGGCGGTCTTGACGCTTTGGTGAACAATGCCGGCAAGCAGATTGCTGTACAGAGCCTTGAGGAGCTCTCGGCCGACCAGTGGGAAACCACATTCGAGGTCAATATTCACGCCATGTTCCGCATTACCAAAACAGCGTTGGAGTACTTGCCCGCCGGCGCGACCATCGTGAACAGCACCTCCATTCAGGCCTACAAGCCTTCAGAAGATCTGATCGACTATGCCGCGACCAAGGCGGCGATCAACAACTTCACCAAAGGCATCGCGCAGCAACTGGCGCAGCGAGGCATCCGCGTCAACGCTGTAGCCCCTGGCCCGATTTGGACTCCGCTTCAGGTCTCTGACGGGCAGCCCAAAGAGGCGTTGCCGGAATTCGGAAAAAACACGCCACTGGGCCGCGCCGGCCAGCCCACCGAGCTGGCTCCCGCCTACGTTTTCCTCACCTCGGCAGAGTCCAGCTACGTGCTGGGCGAGACCCTGAATGTCAACGGCGGAACCCCCTCACCGTAAGCCACTAGGAGAGTGACATGACAAAGCCACAAACAGCCATCACATCCACCCCACCCAAGAAACTCGCGAAGGTCCTAGGTTTGATTGCGGCAGCTGCACTGGCTCTCAGTGCCTGCGGCCAATCCAACCCCAGCGACCAGCACGGGGACCGGGTGCCGGAGGAACAGCAAGCCACCAGTGGTGAAGAGACGAACACCGCTGAGATCGTAGAGCGGTTCGAAGACGTGATCGCAACGGCCACCGAGGAGGTCCCGAACTCCGCGCCGCTGAGCTACGAATATGAAGATGGTGGCTCCAAGTATGACCTAGAGATGGTCGCCGCTGAACATGTGGTGCATGAGCTCACCATTGAACCTGACGGCACGACGATCCGCGAGCACGAAGAAACCGACCCGCTCGACGGCGATGACCTCGACGAGTTCCTCGAGGCCACCATCGGCATGGAAGAAGCCGTGACCAAGGCCCGGGAGCAAGCGCCGAAGGATTCCGCAG
Organism: Micrococcoides hystricis; assembly: GCF_042434215.1. NCBI lineage: Bacteria > Bacillati > Actinomycetota > Actinomycetes > Micrococcales > Micrococcaceae > Micrococcoides > Micrococcoides hystricis. Next base: position 82,056 of record NZ_JBHLUB010000002.1, read on the forward strand.
TTGAGGACGTCGAACTGAAGACCGAAGAAGACGTTCTGGTCTGGGAAATCGTCTTCAAGCAGGAAGCCAACGCCAAGCATCAGGTCCGCGTTGATGCCAAGACGGGAGACATCGTCCCAAGCGATCCACGCCTTGGCTAAACCGGCGCACTACCCGATCGTGACAAGGATGCTGTTATTGCGCGTCCTCTAGCACCAAGTCACTGACGTTGTCGGCGCTCTTGATGAGCCCGTCGGTCTGGGCCATCTTGGCCACCTCCGCTACCGCCAATTTGTTGACGCTTCCGGGGTAGGTGGCCAAGGTGACTCGGTCTGCCACATCTTTGTCCATCTTGGTGTACTCCGTCAGGATCTGACGGACTTTATCAGGGTTCGCGGTAGCGAATTCTTGGGATTCCACGACGGCTGCCTGGAAGGCTGCCAAGGTCTGTGGTTCGTTTTGGATGAACTCCTCTGTGGCAAAGTAGTCAGATTAAGATAGTTCGGGGACCACGCCCCGCAGCACAAGCCACTTCGTTAGAAGAGTCATAGACGATTACACTTCACTTTTGGGCCAAGCCAGGATGCGTTACCAAGTACCAAAGGTTTCGACTGTCACAGAAACGATCAGGCTGTTGGAATCTTGGAACGCGCTCGAATTCGATGCGACGCCGTACTACGACAGTCTGATCGACGAATTCATGATCCGAGAACGAATCGTCGGCGCTTTTTCATTGGCGGACCCGCAACTACTTGCAGCGCGGGCTACGGCAGAAGAAATCGAGCAGGCCGAGTGGCCACCCGAAGACACTGATTTTGAATACCCGCCTGAAGTCGCAGAATGGGTCACGATCCAAGAAGAGCTCGCAGGACTTCAGCGGGTCATTATTCTCCTCGAAGCCGCTCCCGATGATGTCACACGAATTGCCAATTTTCGGGTGCACGGATTCGGTCAATGGTTGCGTGAGTGCCTCTGGGCGGCCACAGGCGTGCTACCACGCGATCCAGGTAGCCCAGATCATAACTCTGTGCTGTACCGGAAAGCTTTCCAGCTACAGGGCCGTGGTAACGGCGAATCCGCCCCAATTACCTAACCTAGGAACCTAAAAATGCTGAAACTCTTCCGTGCCGCGTACATCTGCAGCCGTGCCTTCAGCCGCACTCGGACCGAAGCAGCCCACCTGTTTCTAGGCATGCTCTTCTCCACCGTCGCCTCAGGTCAGCGCAATGTGCACGTCACGGCGGACGGCAATGGGACCTTCGCTTTAGTCCCCAATACTCCGCTGCCCACCGTATTGCGCAGCCTAGGAATGTTCGCCCTGTTGTGTGTGCCCGCAGCACTGGGGATCCTCGTGACCGTGTCGTCGCCGGCCAACAGGTTGCCGCTCATGCTCGGCTTGGTCATCACGTTCTTGCTTTTGATCTGGTTGATCGTTGGCTTGCGAACGATGATGCGGCGTAGCGGTGGCGCAGCCCTTGATACCTCGGGCCTGCCACGGGGGCAGTACTATGTCCTGTCTGCTGTGGGTCAGCTACCCGGAAGCAATTCCGGTGTGCCGGCGGATTTGCGCTCCCGCATCAACGCCCTGCCGGCTGATGTCACGGTGGTGACGTATGCCGAGGATGAGGAACTCCTCGCCCGCTACCTGCGCTTAGGCTTCGTTAACGATCGCGGGTTGCGGGTCTACTTTCGCGTCTAACTCCCGCTCACTCGGCAACGAGGTCGCTGACCTTCTCGGCGTCCTTAATCAGGCCGTCGGTTTCGGCCATCTGAGCCACATCCGCCACGGCCACCTTGTTCACGCTGGCCGGATAGGTCGCTAGGGTAACGCGTTCGGCCACGGACTTATCCATCTTGGTGTACTCCGTCAGAATCTGACGGACCTTATCAGGATTCGCGGTAGCGAATTCTTGGGATTCCACGACGGCTGCCCGGAAGGCTGCCAAGGTCTGTGGTTCGTTTTGGATGAACTCCTCTGTGGCAAAGTAGGTGGCCACCGTCAGATCTTCGGTCGCGAGCGCGTAGTTGGATAGGACCTGCACGTTCCCTTCGTCTTCTGCGACGGTCACGAACGGTTCGGATACGACGATCGCGTCAACATTGCCGGCTTCCAGCTGGGCTGCCATGTCCGGGAAGGGGACCTCCACAAACTTCACCTTTGTGGGGTCTGCGCCTTTTTTGCGCATCGAGGCAGAGACGGTCGAATCAAGGATGTTGTTCATGGTGTTGACCGCCACGCGTTTGCCCTCAAGAGACTTGGCGTCGGTGACAGCTGAGTCCTTCTTGGCCATCACTGCGGTGTAGTCAGCGCCGTCCACTCCGGTGGAACCCGATGCCGGAGCAATGATCTTCACGCGCAGACCCTTGTCCCGGGCGATCGCCAATGAGGTGACATTGGAGAACCCGATCTGCATCTGACCGCTGGTCACGGCGGGTACGATCACGGCCCCACCTTGAGCGATCTGCGGCACGAGTTTGATGCCGTGCTTTTCAAAAATGCCTTGCTTCATGCCCAGATAAAGCGGCGCTACGTCCACGATTGGCAGCACGCCAATCCCGATTTCCGTCAGCTGCTGTGTTTCTTCCCCGGAGGCCGCACTCGTGGCCGGGGGTGCAGCCGGCTGGCCTGCGCCGCAACCGGTCAGCAGGAGGGATCCGGCAAGGGCAGTGCCGAGGACAAGACGGGTTTGACTGTTCACGTAGCTCTTCCTTTCGCGCCCACCTAGACGTAATCTCTTGTGGGAGGTGGTTAATGCGCACTGCAGTGATCTTAAGCCATGCGCCGGTGGTGGCACAGCAGGAACCCTTGGCCGGTCATGTGCCCAAGATCCTTCGACAGCTGGGCTATGAGCCGATAATTCGCTCTTTTGTCGCCGGTACAGCGCCAGTTGAACATGTTGATTTATTACTTGTCATGGGCTCATTCGAGTCAGTCCTAGACCACCAGCTGCCGTGGCTCGAGACAGAACGGGACTATATTCGGGCACAGCAGGACCGAGGCGTTCCCGTCATTGGGATCTGCTTCGGCGCCCAGCTTCTTGCCCAACTGCTCGGTGGACAGGTGGGCAATGCCGCTGAGGCCGAGAACGGCTTCTACTGGTTTAGCTGCACACCAGAAAGCTTCGTGGATGCCGGACCGTGGGCCGAGTTCCACTATCAATGCTTCACCCTGCCACCTGGCGCCACCCTGCTGGCTTACACCCCGGTGGCCAATCAAGGCTTCGTACACGGCAAGAACTTAGGTCTGCAGTTTCACTTGGAACTCACCGCTGAGGCTGCTGAACTGCTCTTAGCAGAAGAACCAACCATGCTGACTGACGAACAGCGGCACCGTTTCTTGCGGCAACTGGCTGCGGAAGCCGAAACCTACCAAGCTCGCGGTCGCAGAGTTCTTGAAACATTCCTTCAAACACTGGCCTAAGTGCGACCGCGCGTTGCACCTTCTGACCAGTCATCACTAAGCTTTCGTTATGACTTCCCATGCGGCCGCTCCGCAGCACATCAGCTTCGCTCCGACCGCTCAGCAACGCTCGGACAGCGACGCGCGCAAGTGGATCGCGGACATCCTGAAGCTGGCTCAAGGTGCCTGCGGTGATCCGACCGAGCTCATCGCCACACTCAAAGCTCAAGCAACGACACCACCGGTGCTGTCGCCCACGACCGTCAACGACATCTGGTCCGGGCTGGCTTCTGTCGCCGCTTACGATCTGACGATCGCTCGCGCTGTTGAACCACACCTTGATGCGGCCGCAATCTTGCATCAGGCCGGCCACGCTTGGACACCACACTCTTTCCGGGGCGTCTACGCTGCCGAGTCCGGCTCCACACCCTTGCAGGCGAACCAGGTCTCCAACCCGGAGACCGGCTGGGAACTCAATGGCCCGAAGCCGTGGTGCTCGCTGGCCGACAAGGTCACTCACGCGATTGTCAGCGCCCACACCGACGACGGCCGTCGCACGTTCACCGTTGACATGCAGGACCAGCATGTCCAAGTCGATTCATCGCCGTGGCCAAGCAACGGGCTAGCCAATATCCCCTCCGGCGGAGTGCAGTTCACCGGCGCGCCGGCCCATCCAGTGGGTGCGACCAACTGGTATCTGGAGCGACCAGGCTTCGCCTTGGGCGGAGTCGGGGTGGCCGCGATCTGGTTCGGTGGGGCGGTCGGGATCTTCCGTAGTCTGCAGCAGGCAACCCATCGACGCGAACCGGACCAGCTGGCGTTAGCGTGGCTGGGCGAAGCGGACCGTCACCTGCACGCCGGGGCGGCTATCTTGGCCCAAGCCGTTGCCGAGGTGGAGAAGGCTGAACAAGACGACTTTAGCGACCTGAACTTCAGCTGGCCCACCGCGTTACGAATCCGCGGCGCGATCGCCGAGATCTGCGAACGCATCATCACCATCAGCGCGCACGCACTCGGCCCCGGCCCATTGACGGTGGATGCGGATCATCTTCGCCGGGTGGCGGATCTGAGTGTGTACATCCGACAACACCATGCCGCCCGAGACGATGCCGCCTTGGGCCGGTTCGTCCTTGAGGGGAAGCTACCGTCATGGTGACCTTCAGCCATCATGATCGCAGCACCAGCACGAACGTGTGGTCTGCGCAGGGACGTGATGATCTCCCGCTCCTGCCTTCCGCACTTCCGTTGGGTCCCGGCAATCGTGTTCTTCTAGTCGCCGCTCATCCGGACGATGAAACCCTAGGAGCAGGCGGACTGATTCGTCAGGCCCTTGCCGCCGGTTCTGACGTGCATGTCTTGATGTGCAGCTCCGGTGAAGCCTCGCACCCAGACTCCCCCACCCGCACCCCAGAAGACTTGGCCAAGCTCCGCCAGCAAGAGCTCGCCGCCGCGCTGGGTGTACTCACCGTTGATACTCCCGCAGGGACTCTGAGTTGGGACTTCTTGGGACTGCCGGACGGCAAGCTTCGCACCGCCCGAGAGCAGATCAGTGATGCTGTCGAGCAGCACATTTCAGCACAGATCGGTTTGATCGTGAGTACCTATCGGCATGACGGGCACGCCGACCACGAGGTTCTCGGGGAGATCGCCGCCGAACTCGCTGCAACGCACGAAGTTGCCCTGCTGGAATTCCCGCTGTGGTACTGGCACTGGGCTGATCCGGGCACTGACCAGCGTTGGCGGCACTGGCACCGTCTGCCCTTGCATCCGGACGACCAAGCAACCAAGCAAGCGGCAGCTGCCGAGCACCGCTCGCAAGTGGCGCCCTTGTCCGAGAAAGCCGGTGATGAGCGACTGCTCGGCGCAGACTTCGTGGCGCACTTTGAATTGCCCTACGAAGTGTTCCGCTACACCCCTGCCGGGATGAAAGACTCCGGCGCCGCCACCAGCGTGTTTGACGCGCTCTACCGACGTCACCGTGATCCGTGGAACTACGTTGACAGCCCCTACGAGCAACGCAAACGTCTGATCACCATGGCTAGTCTGCAACGGCAGCATTATGGCTCGGTGCTGGAACTGGGTTGCTCCATTGGGATTGCAACCGCCGAGCTCGCGCATCGATCCGGGCAGCTCATCGGGGTGGATGCGAGCCCGGCCGCGCTGGAACAAGCTCGGAAGAATACGGCAGACTCCGATCACGTGACCCTCGTGCAGGCCACCGTGCCGCAGGACTGGCCCGAGCTGCCGCCGGCCTCCCATGATCTGGTTGTGATCTCCGAGATCGGCTACTACTTGGCGGCAGACGAGCTGCATCAGCTATTGCAACTCATCGCCCAGGTTTTGCGCCCCGGCGGCGAGCTGTTGCTTTGCCACTGGCTACATCAGGTGGAGGGCTGGTCGCTGACCGGCACCGAAGTCCATGAGATTGCTCAAGACCTAGGCTGGCCGACACTGGTCGAGCATCGTGAGCGTGACTTCCGGCTGGAGATTTACCAGCGGCCGGATACAGAAAGCGACGTACCATGAGTGCCGACACCACGACGACTCCTGCCATCAACGCTGTCTCGGTTGTGGTGCCCGTCCATAACGAGGCCACACACTTACCTGGCTGTCTGCGCCACTTGCAGGCCGCAGCGGATCATCTTCTCCGCCAGCGACCGGGCCTGAGCGTGGCTATGATCTTTGTGCTGGACAGGTGCACGGACGATTCGGCTGCCATCCTGTGCCACGCGGCGAGCTCGGACCCCCGGCAGGTGCTGTTGCACGTGGATCACGGCAACGTGGGGGCTAACCGGGCCACCGGCGTGAAGCATGCGCTGGAACTCCGCGCTGCAGACGGCATCCCGGTCGAGCACGTGTGGTTGGCGTTCACGGACGCTGACACCCGCGTTCCTGTTGATTGGCTCAGTCGGCAGCTGGAGTGGGCCGGGACCGGGATTGCGGCCGTGGTGGGCACGATCGAGCCGGACCGGGACGAGCTCGGTGAGCGCCTCTTTCAGCTGTGGGAGGCCGACTACGACCGGGGTGAAGACCACGACCATATTCACGGAGCCAATCTTGGTGTGCGCGCCGACGCCTACGCGGCCGTGGGTGGGTTTGGTTCTCTTGCCGCTCACGAAGATGTGGATCTGGTCCAACGGTTGCGACGGTCCGGTTTCCGCGTCAAGGCGACGGGCACAACCCACGCAATCACCTCGGGACGGTTGACAGGGCGGGCAAAAGAGGGCTTCGCCGACTATTTAGCCAGCCTAGATTCCTGAACCGGCTACCTCACGCTGGAGGCAAGGATCTTAGACCAGCAGAACCTGTTAATAACCACTCGGAGTTCGTTGTTAGCTGGCTTATGGCAAAGATTCGTGGTCATTGCCCTGAAGGAACCAGGCATTTGCCTTAGGCATCCAGAAAAACGAGATCAGAAGTAGCGACAAGATTCCTGTCACCACTGTGGAGGCGCCACCGGACTCTAGGTCTGCCGAGGTCAAAATGATGGAGTACACAATTCCGATAACCGTCAGACCGGTAAGGGCCATCCGCGCCCATTCTGTACCTGTACGAAGTTTTAGTGTAAGCAGGAGTTGAAGCAGGATGATGAGCAGACTGATCACCATCGTACCGATGTAAACCAGAACAACGCCCCATCGGACTTCACCGAAAAAGCTGACCATTCCTGTCATCAAGAGCGTAGCCGGGCTGAACACGATCGCAAAAAGAATTGCTGTAACCGCAAAGATCCAGCTGAGGATTCCTAAAACGCAGCCGATGAGCCAAACCCAGTAGCCAATACGGGCATCCATAGGCATGTGACTCGTTTGGAAGATCTGGCCAATACCTCCGCGGAATGACGGCTTTATAGCAGAAAAGGATTTCGGCCATGACTGTGGCATCCGAAATTCATAGTCGGTGAAATCAAAGTAGGTGTTCTTGGTCGCAGGGTTACTTTGCGGGGTCTCGGGTTCATGCATTGGGCTGCTACTCACGTCTAGATCGCCTTTTCAAATTGGGAGTGATGATGGCGGAGGCTGACACCTCGAACAGGCAGGCAACTTCCGCAAAACTGCGACACTACCATCTATCCGGACCAATTCCAATAGCCCTTGATGCCAGAACATGACACGTACCTTCATTCGGGCAACTGGGCTGACTCGAAGCACCGGAGTCGCTCGGGAAGGCGTGAGTGTAGTTGGCAGGATCGACTGCAATCCAATCCTGTTTCGTCTCGAAGTTTCCGTGTTAATCGGTTGGACAGTATTGGGCGGCAAAGAAGCCGCCGACATCCAAGCCAATCATTTCGTAGGCTTCAAGTTCTCCGCAGTCCCAGCGGCCCTGTTCGTCCCGACGACTTCGACAGCGCTGGTGGGCGTTGGACTTGGCCGCCAGATTCATGTTGTAGTTCTTGGGGGTCTGGCCGACGGGCTGGGTTCCTTGTCCTGGATATGACGACGGTTCCATCATGGTTTGATGCGAGCAAGAGCACTGCTGCGACGCTGCAGAGGGGCATTGCGCCACCAAGCAGCAGCTGGTGGAGCTTTCCTCGACCACCACGGTCACCTCGTCGCTGGCGGATCTTCTGATCGCCGGCTGGGGCTAGGGTGTAGCGCCCTTCCTCTGTCGGTTCTGTCTTCTGAACACCGGGCTCGGGCTCCGTGACGACCCTCACTTCTTTTCCATTACCTTGTTAATGGGGGATCTACGACATTTCATGAGGTAGAGATTTGATTTAGCCGTGCCAGGTCTTTGTGGCAGGGCACACCCTCAGCGAACATTCTGATTTCTTACTTGTGATGGGTTCTTTCGAGTCAACGCTTACCCCCTGACCTGCCCCGTCTCGACGCCGAGCAACGTCACGTACAGGGACATCTCACGAGCGGAGGAGCGGGCATCAGGATCTGTTTTGGGGGCAGTTGCTTGCCGAGCTGTACGGCGCTTCGGCGCAGAACGCTGTCGCTGCAAAGTACGGTTTCATCACCGTGGATCCTGGCCTGAACTAACTTCGCAAACCAAGCTTTTCTCAAAGACCGCACCCTAGGGCTGCAGTTTCACCCGGAACTCACGGTTGCGGCCGCCGAGATTCTGCTCTCCACGGACCCAACGATGCTCAACACCGAGGAATCCAAGCAATTCCTGAATCGTCTCGACTCCCAGCAAGACGAGCTTTACGGGCGCACGAAGAACCTGCTCAGGCGTTTCCTCGAATCCGTCTGAACCTAGAATGTAACCACGCTTGTGTGTCATCCCCGACACCAGGAGCACTGTGAAAGCGAGGATCGTGGCAGGCAGGAACCGTAAGTGTTCTCCGGCTCAGGTGCGCGGCACCATGCTGAGCGTGTTAGTTGCCGGCGCTGCCATGCTCGGCCTGACCGTCTGGTTGTTGTTCGCGCTGCCGGAAGGTTCCACGGTCACCGGACAGCGGTACCGGTCACTGAGATCCTTTGACGCCCACCCTTCGTTGATGTTCCTCTGGGTCACACTCGTTCTGTTCATCGGTGGTGCCGGGCTGAGCGGTAAGGACGTGTTCTCCGAGCGGCAATTGCTGGTATGGTCCACGTTCATCGCTATTGCGGCCGCGATCGTGTGGACCATGCAGTTCTTTGAGGCCCTCGGCCAGCTGTAGCTCAGGGAGAGACCGCCAGCCAATAGCAAAGCGCGGCCCGGTGACTCTCGGGAGTGAGTCGTCCGGGCCGCGCTGGGCTGATCGCGCTGAGGGGTTACGCGCGAGCGCTACCGATTACTCGTTAGCTGCCTGTCGGCGGCGAACCAGCAGCAGGATGCCACCGGTGAGCAGCAGGGCTGCACCGACTACACCGACCACGGCGCTGTTCGCACCGGTCTTAGCTAGATCGTCCTCGTTGTCCGCTTTCTTTGCCGGAGCATCGGACTCCGGCGCTGCCGAGGATGGTGCGTCCGTGGACGGTGCTTCCTCGGTCGGGGTCTCCGCCGGCGGGGTTGTCACGGTAGGAGTCTCAGTCGGAGTTGGAGCCGGGGTGTTTTCCTCGTCAGTTGGCTCCTCGCTCGGTTCCTCACTTGGCTCCTCGACTGGCTTGGCGTGGTTCTTGGCCACCAGTTCGAAGGTTTTACCGCCGGCCAGTGCCAGGGTGTAGCAACCGTTGGCGTCCGGGCCGGTGATGCCTTCACCGGTCAGGGTATAGTCGGCCCACTCGACGCCTTCAATGGTTGGCAGCTCCTCGCAGATGGTGACGTCACCATCTGCTGCGCGGTAGTTTTCCGAGCTGACCGCGGTGCCGTCAGCGGGAACCGTGATGGTGGATGCCTCGCCACCGCCCTGCGTCACGGTGAAGGTGTACTCGGATGGCAGCTGCACTTCGGTGTCGTTGGTGACCTTCTTGCTCACGGAGAAGGAGGCAAAGTCTGCGAAGTTCGCTCCGCCACCACCGTGGACTTTCGCCTCGGTGGTATCAGTGAAGCTCTCACCGTTAATGGTGACAGTGTTGGAGAAGGTGTCCCCCGGCAGGGTGGTAGCGCTGTCCGCATAGGTGGCGTAGGCCAAGCGGTACTGGTGCGGCACCTGAGTGTTGCTCAGCGAGAAGCTGAAGCTCTTCCCATCGGCAGCCACCTGCGGCTCGCCGATCCTCTCGCCCTTCAATGCGTCCTGGTTGATGGTCCAGACGCCGTTGGTGTATTTGGCCAGCTCAACACGGGACTCCCGTGATGCGGTGCTGACGTCAGGGTCATCGCCGGCTTCCCAGTCACCGGTCTCTTCGTTAATGATCCGGTCGTAGCGCAGCAGCACAAAGCTGGATGGGTCCACGGTGTGTGGCTTATCTGGGGCGGTGGAGGTCAGCTGGTCTTCAACGATGAAGTCCTCGACGCAGGTGTCGGTGTTTTCACCGCAGCCAGGCCACATGTAGACGCCCCAGTAGAGCTGGGCGCCGTCTGGCAGGATGACACCGCCGCCCTGATGCTTAGCGGTGCCGAAGCCTGGACGGTACGGGCCGGGAGGGCCTGCCGGGGACGGGATGGGCAGCACAACGGGGGTGGCGCCGACCTGCCATTCCGGATTCCCCTCGTCCACCCCCTCCTGATAGTTCAGCTTGCCGGAGAACCAGATGTTTCCGTCAACACTGGCGTACGGTCCGCCGACAATCTCGCAGGCCAGATCGGTATCACCGAGGGTGTATTGGCAACTAGCGACCACATCGCCAGCGTCGTTGCGCAGATCAAACTTCTGGCTGGAGGCCATGCGGAAGGTTTGTGGCAGTGGCACGGTAAAGGTATCCCCGGCTGTGGCCGGGGCGTCGATAGCCCACTCGGCGTGGAAGGTGAGCGGGTTGTCTATGGAGATCTTGGTGTCCTGACTAACCTCTTGGTTAATGCCCTCCGGGTCCAGGCCCAAAGTAACTCGAGGGTTGCTGATCTCGGCGGTGAGGTCGGCGGCGTTGGCTGCCAACGGCAAGCTGAGCAAGGCTGCCAGTCCGAGTAACAGGGCGGTCAATGAAGCTACGGTGCGGCGCCCCCAACCGCGGTCCAAGTGTGTCACTGTGCTAGGCACTCGGATCTCCTAAATTCAAGCTGATGGACTCTTTGCGTGGTGCAAGTACCGGGCCAGTCTAGGGCCATTCAAGATGCGCCGGTGACCTTCCGCACAGTCGATTGCGGTGCACCAAAACGAGCCGTCTTCGGCATGATCTAGGGGGATATGAGCTGATTGGCTCGAGGTTTAATCGGTCGCAGAGCGAAGGATCTCTGCGGCATCCTTACGGCATCACGCAAGAAGCGGAGGCTCCCCGACCCGGGGGGGGGACCGTTAAACCGGCGCGTTGCGCTCAGGCTGGACAGTTATCCAGCCCGCATTATTGACTCGGTGGCGGTATTACGGCGGCGAACCATCAGGAGGGTGACGCCGTCAAGTACCAGCGCTGCACCAGCCACGGCTAGCCACCCAGTAGTCAGACCCGTCTGGTCGAAGCCTAGTTTCTGACCTAGCTTCTCCATCGGCTGGCCATCCGGAGATGTGCTCGATAGCGCCGATGGCTCATCAGTTGGCGGAGTTTCGATCACCTTGGCGTTGTCCGGATCTTCATCTTTCACGGTCTTGCCCGTGAACTTGCTGAGGCCCTCAACGCTCGCGTTGTTGGTGTGCGGCACCTGAAGTACCTATTCGATTAGCATCCCATCGGGCAGCCTGCTTGCCTCAATCTCTTCTTTACCGAGAAGGAGGTGTAGGCCCCGGCATCAGCACCACCGCTACCGAGCACGTGCGCGGTGGCGCCCGAGAATTCTTGTTAATCACCGTGACGGTATTGGTGAACTTATCACCTTCAATGGCCACCCCGTCGCTGACGGTCACGTACTCCAGACGGTAGGCGCGTGGGATCTTTGCACCGGAAAGCTGGACGCCAAAGCTCTGCCAGCCTGCAGTAATGACCGGAGCGCCGATGCAGATGGCCACCTGCAGATGCCCCAAACCAAGCGTGCACTGCTGTCCTCAATGCGGCCGACCTGAGCCGCTTTCACATGGGCGTGAAATTCGGCCGGCATGGACCTGTGCCGGGGACGGCCAGATTGGGGTCCGTGATAGTTAACCGGCTCTTCGGAATTTCAGGTGTAGATCGGTTTTGGTGCAGAGCGTGTTGAAAGCTTAAAAAGAGTCGAGGTCTTCCGAAGATGGAAGTGACGAAACAACTCATC